>JALOLX010000098.1 GCA_025455765.1 Flavobacteriales bacterium
TTGGTGCGCCACCTGCACCCCCATGAACTACCGCGCAGAGTGCAGGCCTTGCGGCGCATTCAACGCACCAGCGGCGGGAAGATGATCAGGCGCTGAGCTACTATCAGCTACGCTGGCTGGTCCATTTAGACAGATCCCAACCGAGCACTTGCGCAAGTCGCGCATCATGATCGCGATAGTGTGCAGCCAGCGCTTCGCGCACTCCGGGTTCCATGGGCGGGAACTGTCGCTTAGAACGATTAAGATCGATCAGCGAGTTCGTCAACTTATGGTATTTATCGTAGGGCAACATACTTCTGACCACACGTTTCATTGGATTCCGTTCAACACGCAACCAGTGAATGAATTGCGATACAATACTGGAACGAGCCATCATCGTCTCATTATGAACAAGCTCTTTCCCCTTCAATTCAAAGGGCATTAGACCTGCAGCTTTGAATAACACATTACAGACTTTTTGTGGATCCTGTTTCAGATCTTCGAATTTGAATAAGTGCACCTGTTCTCTCGGAAATACGGAGAACAGGCGATCTATATGCTGCGCATAGTATCCATAGCCAATGAACATATCGAACAGACCAGCTCCTGGACCTTCCTCCACCAAACGCTGCAGCCAAAACGGATCAAAGTTCAACCAACCGTCGAAACACGCCATGCGATAAGCAGAGTAGGCGCGTGAGACCGGATCCCTGAGGACCAGCGCTAATTGACAGTCCGGGGCATGCGCTCTCAGCCGCTCAAGACCTTCGAGCGAGCAATACAGCGTTGACATCTTCGCGACCGGCAATTTCCCCTGAGCATCCTCCTTGGGGTAGAACCGCTCCCAATAGGATAATGCCCCACGCTTGTATTCGTCGTCGTCCGTGAAGAAGGTGAATTCTACACAGAAGGGGTCCAACACGTTGGGATGCTCAGCAAGATAATGGGATAGTGATGTGGTGCCACCCTTCTGCACCCCGATCACCATCAGTCGGATGCGCTCCACCGGATCTGTCGTTGCTCCTATCATTACAGCGCGAACCTACGAGTCTTCGGGCTTTGGAAGCCCTGCTGAGAGAGCATCCATCGGCCGCGCTTGCACGTAAACACGCCAACGCTCAAGCGCTGCCTCCATGTCTGCAGGAAGCGAACTCTGGAATTCCATCCGTTCCCTTGTCACCGGATGATCGAAGCTGAGCGTACGTGCATGGAGCGCCTGCCGCGGTAATAGGCCAAAGCAGTTCTCCACGAACTGCTTGTACTTGGTGAAGGTGGTACCCTTCAGCACACGATCCCCTCCATAAGTGGCATCGTTGAACAGCGGATGGCCGAGGTATTGCATGTGCACCCGGATCTGGTGCGTACGCCCGGTCTCCAACTTGCATTCCACCAAGGTCACATACCGGAAGCGCTCCAACACGCGCCAGTGAGTCACCGCCGGCTTGCCCTGATCACCGTCCGGGAACACCCACTGCATGGTGCGGTCCTTCGGGCTACGACCGATGTTACCTTCCACCGTGCCCTCCTCCTCAGGCATGTCACCCCATACCAGGGCATTGTAACGCCGATCCGTGGTGCGATCGAAGAACTGCCGAGCCAGATGGGCCAGGGTCTCCTCGGTCTTGCCCACCACCATCACACCGCTCGTGTCCTTATCAAGGCGATGCACCAGCCCAGGTCGCGGTATCTCGGCCCCCGGCACCGCCGGCAGCTTACCGAAATGGAACAACAGCGCGTTCACCAAGGTGCCGGTCCAGTTGCCGTGGCCTGGATGCACCACCAGTCCGGCGGGCTTGTCGAGCACCAACAGATGATCATCTTCGTACAGAATGTTCAGTGGGATGTTCTCAGGCAACAGCTCCACTTCCCGTTGCGGGTAGGGCAACACGATGCTGATCTCGTCCAGAGGCTTCACCTTCTGGCTCGGTTTGGCAGCCCGCCCGTTCACCAGCACACTGCCCGCCTTGGCCGCTGCTTGGATGCGTGTACGTGAGGTGTTCGCCAACCGATCGAACAGGAACTTGTCCAACCGGATCAACGACTGACCTGGATCACATACGATGCGATGGTGCTCGAACAGCTCCTGTTCCTCCTCGCGCTCCTCCCCGCTCCCGTGCATCAGTGCTGTACGATCAATCGTGCCTGGGCCACCGCTTTTCCTGTGGTGTCCAACACCCGCACAAGGTATGGACCGTTGGGCCAGGCCGCCGTGGATAGCACGCCATCGGCTTCTGCCCCGCTGGTCGGCACCATACGTCCGAGTCCGTCAAAGACCTGCACCGTTCCACTGATCACACCGTCCTTCAGCTGGATGCGTACCTGGTCATGGGCAGGGTTCGGCACCAGGAGCAGGCCAGCGGCCTCCCGCTCAGGCTCTTCAAGCCCAATGAAGGGGTCCACCGCTGCCACGAACACGGGGCGCATCATCAATGAGCCCTGGAACGAGGTGGTCTGCCAGGATTGACCCGTGCGATAAGAGATGCGCGAAGCATTGTTCCGGTTGCGATCGAACCCCAGGTTCAACCGCACTGCGTTGGTCTGTGTGAACCCCACCCAGAACGTGCCCTCCACGTAAATAGTGGAGTCAAGCGGGTACTCCACGAACCGATTGAGCCCCTCCTGCTTGTAAATGGGTGTCGAGAAGGAGAAGTTCTGATGTTGGATCACCTCGGGCGAAAGGCTGCTCCACACCGTGATCAGGAACGACCCTTGCGGCGGCTGGGGTGAAGGCGGTGGGTTCGCCTGAGGGTTGAAATACATCCGCAACGCGCGCAGGGAGTCCCCTCCAACGATATCGAAGCGATAGGCCAACGCAGCTCCAGCAGCATCCAGTCCGTAGCCCATTTCCGCAGAGCCATCGTCATAGGCGTAGTAGTTGCTGATCTCCTGTACGAACGTCGTGGTATCGTTGTATAGGTTCTGATCAGGCTGGGTCTGAGCCAGAAAGCGCACCCGCCAGAACGCCGCATCCGTGCTCAAGGCGGGGTTGTAGACGATATTGTTCGGGCTGCTGTTGATGGGATGGGTGCTGTTGATGACGCTGGATGCATTGCCCGAAGTGCTGTTGCCATACGAGGGCAGGTCCAACAACACCGGACCATCCGCAAGGCCCAATTGCATGCGCCACGTGATGAACCTGTCATTCACATCCAAGTTGCGGATCGCGAGCGAACGATTGATCGCCATGTACGAACCCGGCGACTGCTCGAACGCGCGGAAAGGCACGGAGGTGTAGGTCTGCAACAGGGTGCTCTCCGGCTCAATGTAGGCCATGTCCACGATAATGGTGTCACCGATGGTACGGTCCGTACCCAGCCGCACATAGTCCAAGTGCCAGTGATCGAACGAGCCACTGAGCGTGGCATAGTTCAGGAACCGCATGCGGAACCCATCGCGCAGGAAGCGGTCCTCCTTGATGGGGATCATGATCTGTTCGAACTCATTGCTCGTATAGTAAGGTGTGCGCCATACACGCACCCAGGCATCTTCATCCGGTGCGTAAAATTCCAGCACAAGGCTATCCTGCGGCTGCACCTCGGCATCGCCACTGAGGCCGCGGGGCTGTACGAAGAAGCTCAAGTAGATGGAGTCGGCAGCCGAGTAGGACAAGTCGATCGGCACGGAGGTGAGCCGATCAGCAATGCCGTATGAACTGAATTGCGGGAAGTTGTAGGGATAGCCTGTGCGGGCCAATCCATCGAACGTGGCCACACCAATGGTGGGCGGTGCGATGGGATAGGTGTTGTTCACATACACATCATCGTCCTCCCAAAGTACGAGCGGCGTGGGCACACCAAGCATCAGATAACGCCGCGGGTCAGGCTCCACGGTGTACACGAGCAGGGAGTCCTGCACATAGGGCGGCGTTTGGAGGAAGAGCGTGTCTTCCGGTGGCACCCCCACCGTGTCATAGATGAAGTAAGGAGGCCAGGCATCCACGACCTGCTCCACCGGGGGGAAGGAGGTCACATCCCGGACCGTGAGCGCTACGATCGGAAGCGCCTGCCGCGTGATCACCGGCGTATCGGGGACCGTCAGGTCCACAATGAACCGGAACGTGGTGTCGTCAGCGAAGGTCATTCCAGGGCTGGAAACGCCGCCCACCTCCAAGCCGTAGATGGTCTGGGTAAGGCTCACCCCTTCGTCCGTGGTGGTCGTCCAACGCTTCCGGGTGCGGTCAATGGAGAAGTCATCCACCAACGGCAGCACCTGTGGCTCGAAGGTGTAGATGAAGTGCGTGTTCAGGTCGGATTTCTCCCCCCCGCGCTCCGGCACATCCACGAGGCGCGCGGACAGGGCGCGCAACGATTCGCCCTGAGCCATGGCACGGCCGGCCGCGAGCAAAAGCACGATGATCGTAAGGCTCTTATTGAAGTACATCCAAACTATCGTTCGTTGAATAACGGGCGGGGTCGTTCCATCCAGGCATGGGCTTCAGACCCACAGTGTCCATCGTCAACCATACATCGATCGGAGTTCCCATGGCGATGATCCCTTCTGACCGTGGTGCAGGCGATTGCCGGTACACCCGGGCCAACGTGGAATCGGCCTTGGTATTGCATCCTTCGCAAGCCACCACCAGCCCGCGGTTCAGCGAGGCCATGTTCAGTACCGTGCTCAGTTCCGCTTCCGTCAGCCCGCGCAGATCGGGCACCGGTACACGCTCGCCCTGATCACCACTGCCCAGCACCAGGGTGAACGAGGCGCCGCGGCGTACCCGGGTACCTGCCGTGATCCGCTCACCGTTCGTGCGCTGCTCGATCACACAGTCCACGCACTGGTCAGGCTTGTATTCAAGGCCGGCCACCTTCAACCCCAGGATGTCCAGCACGGAGATGGCCTGTCGCTTGGACAACCCTTCCAATTGGGGCATGTCGATCATGGGCGGCTGTTGGGCATTGACCACCAGGTACACCTTGCGGTCGGCCTTCACCTCATCTCCTGCATCAGGGTCCTGCTCCACTACACTGCCAGGATCGGCCCCTTCGTGGTAGACCGAATCGATCACGATACCGCGAAGACCTCGGGCGGCCAAGGCCTCCTCGCTCGAAGTAACGGAGAGGCCCGCCACATCCGGAACGATCACCACCGAGTTGTGCCGGGTATATGACCGCAGCCAGACCCAACCGCCCAACAGCAGCAGGCCAGCAAGAACGAACGGCATTGCGTACTTCTTCATCCTGTAGTGCGCAAATGTAGCCGCCCGACCACCAACCACAGCTTGTGCATACTCCGCACGGCTTCTCCCTTGTTCGTGGTTGTTCTATCCACACCTTCGCAGCATGGCCCACCACCGACCGCTCATCGCCGTTCTTCGCGGCGGCTACACCGGCGAATCCGTGATCAGCATGCAAAGCGCCGCCACCATGATGGAAGCCTTGGACAACAAGCGCTTCGATGCGGTCTACGTATCCGTGCTACCGTCTGGCTGGACTTGCCACCTCCCTGATGAACGGGAGCTTCCGTTCGACCGAGGTACCTTCAGCGTGGATCGTGGCGACGGACCGGAACGCATCGCCGCTGCACTCATTGCTATCCATGGCTCGCCTGGTGAGAACGGTGTGTTGCAAGGATACTTCGACCTCCTGGGCATACCCTACCAGACCGGCGGTGTGCTGAACATGGCGCTCACCATGAGCAAATACGCCACCGTGGCCGTGCTCCGTGATCTCGGTTTCCCGGTGGCCCCTTCTGTGCGTTTACATGTTGGTGACGGAAGGAACAAGGACGCCTTGCAGGGCATAGGCTTTCCCTGCTTCGTAAAGCCCGATCAAAGTGGAAGCAGCCTGGGGGTGACCAAAGTGAAAACCCCCGAGGAACTCGGGGAAGCGCTTGACAACGCGTTCAAGGAATGCCCGTTCGTACTGGTGGAGCGCGGTGTCACGGGCCGCGAGCTGACCTGTGGGGTGTTGATCAGCGGGTCTGCCTACCAGGCATTGCCGGTCTGCGAGATCACCACGTCGCG
>JALOLX010000099.1 GCA_025455765.1 Flavobacteriales bacterium
GTGGCCCATGGTGTACGCAATTCGGTAGGCTTCGACTGGCATCCGCGCACCGGTGAGCTGTGGTTCACCGACAACGGACGCGACCTGATGGGCGACGATATCCCGGATTGCGAACTGGATCGTCTTTCCAGGGAGGGGCAGCACTTCGGCTACCCTTTCTGCCATGCCGGCACAGTGGCCGACCCTGAGTTCGGCGCACAGCGATCATGCACGGAATTCACGTCACCTGCGGCATTGTTGGGACCGCATACCGCACCCTTGGGCATGCGGTTCTATACCGGCACTTCCTTTCCGGAGCGCTACCGAGAGGCCATCTTCATCGCCCAGCATGGCAGTTGGAACCGTAGCACCCCGATCGGATACAGGCTCATGGTGGCCTTCCCGCAACCGGATGGCACGGCCGCTGTGGAGGTTTTTGCTGAAGGCTGGTTGAAGGGCAGCCGGGCCTGGGGAAGGCCGGTGGATGTGCTGGTGGCTCCTGACGGGTCCATGCTGGTGAGCGACGATGCTGCCGACCTGATCTACCGGATCCGGTATGTGGGTGAGTAACGGTAGTTTGATAGTATTACTTTCGTTTAAGATTTTTTTACCATCATCTTTGTGAGGTTTGGAACACTTCTTGCTTGGATGTGTTCCATTGCCACTATCCGAACTCCCATGCAGCGACTGATGCAGGTGAACGTACAGGTGACCGAGCCGGTCTACCTGAAAGACCCACAGGCCACAGAGCTTGGGCGTCGCATCTTGGAACAGGGGGTGCGCATGATCGACGAGCTGGGTCTGGAGGCCTTCACCTTCGGCAAGCTCGCTGCTGAGCTCAGCACCGCCGAAAGCAGCATCTACCGCTACTTCGAGAACAAGCACCGGCTGCTGATCTACCTGATCGGATGGTACTGGAGTTGGCGTGAGTACAAGCTCGCGTTCGATACGGCCAACATTGCGGACCACCGGGAACGGTTGGGGCGTGCGATCCGATCGATCACCGAACCGGTCACCGAGCGCGGGAACTTCGCCTACCTGGACCTGCGTGCGCTGTACCGCATCGCGGTGAGCGAATCGGCCAAGGCCTACATGACCAAAGGAGTGGATACCGAGCACCGGGAGGGCTGTTTCGGCTCCTTCAAGCGCATCTGTGATCGGTTGAAGGAACACATCCTGAGCGTTGATCCAGCGCACCCCTTCCCTGCCATGCTGGCCAGCAACGTGGTGGATGGCAGCATGGTGCAGCGCTTCTTTGCAGAGCACCTTCCTTCCTTGACCGAGAAACAGGCGCGCGCCAAGCTCTCCGAGCTTTTCGTGGAGCTCGTCTTTGCCACCATGAACAAGAAGAACCAATGAGGGTCGATCTCCATACGCGTCCGTTCAAACGACTGGTCGAGCTTTTGCGCTTGGACCGGGAAGACCTCACCTATATCTACCTGTTCGCCGTGGTGGGTGGTGCCATCAACCTCACCCTTCCGCTGGGCATCCAGGCCATCATCAACCTCATTGGTGGCGGGCAGCTGGCTACCTCCTGGGTGGTGCTCATCGTGTTCGTTTCCGTGGGTGTTGCCTTCACGGGGGCGATGCAGGTCATGCAGATGAAACTCAGCGAGCACATCAAACAGCGGCTGTTCGTGAGATCCTCATTGGAGTTCGCCTATCGTCTGCCCAACATCCGTGCCGATAAGCTGGAGGGACGTTACCTGCCCGAGCTGGTGAACCGCTTCTTCGACACGCTTACTGTTCAGAAAGGTTTGGACAAGGTGCTGTTGGACATCCCGGTGAGTGCGCTACAGATCGTACTGGGCTTGATCCTGCTCTCCTTTTACCATCCGTTCTTCATCGCCTTCGCACTCTTTCTCATTCTACTGCTGTGGGCCGTGTTCCGTTTATCCGGCACCAAGGGCCTTGACACGAGTTTGCAGGAATCCAAGTACAAGTACGCCACCGCGTTCTGGTTGGAAGAGCTGGGCCGCTCCAACGGCACCTTCAAGCTGGCGGGTACCACCACACTGCCCCTTGAGCGCGCCGATGAACTCGCCACGAAGTACACCAAAGCGCGCAAGAACCACTTCAAGGTGCTGCTCGGGCACTATTGGGCCATGGTGGCCTTCAAGACCATCGTCACACTTTCACTGCTCGTGCTCGGTGGTCTTTTGGTGATGAACGAGCAAATGAACATCGGCCAGTTCGTGGCGGCCGAGATCGTCATTCTGCTCTTGCTGGCAGCAGTGGAAAAGGTGATCATGGGCTTGGATTCCATCTACGACATCATCACCGCGTTGGAAAAGATCGCCAACGTTACCGACCTGCCGTTGGAGGACCAGGCAGGTATGGCCTTCCCCATCACCTTGGAAGACGGAGGGCCGATGGCTGTTGAGCTGCGCAAGGTGGGCTTCAAGAGCCACTGGAGCGGTAATCCGGTGATCCATGAGATCGACCTGAAAGTGGAGCCTGGGGAGAAGGTCTGCATCACTGGCCCGAACGGCTCGGGTAAGAGCACTCTGCTTCACATCGTCGCTGGCCTTGTAGAACCCGACCAGGGAACCGTTCTATTGGACGGGCATGGCCTCCACAGTGTGCGTCTTGACGATGTGCGCAGCTCCATGGGCGACAGCTTCACACACGAAGAGATCTTCAGTGGTACGGTGCTGGAGAACATCGTCATGGGAAGACCGTGGATATCGGAACAGCAAGCGCGCGAAGCAGCGGTCCGGAGCGGGCTCATCGCCAAGCTGTCCGACCTTCCCAAGGGGCTCCTTACCGAGCTCGATCCGCTTGGTTCGCGCCTGCCCCAGAGTTTGGTGCGCCGCATCATCCTGGCGCGCTGCCTGGCAGGCCGCCCGCGCTTGGTGCTCCTGGAGGATGATGCCCACGCCATGCCCCCCGAAGAACAGTCCGCCCTGATGGATCTGCTTACCGGAAAGGACGCCGGCTTCACCCTTATCGCTGTCAGCAACGACCCGCAGTTCATGCGTCGCTTCGACCGCGTGGTACGCCTTGCAGGAGGCGGCCTTCAAGACCAAACGAACCGCTGATCGACCATGTTCAACTACTCTGACGCACTCGAAAGCGACCCTTCCGCGAAGGAGCACGGCACCGTTAAAGCGTTCAAAACCGTCGGCGCATCCAAAGCCGCATTAAAATTCGGTCGTGTTGTGGCCGTGGTGGTGGTCGTTTTCATAGGCACGCTCTTCCTCCCTTGGACCCAGAACATTCGTGCGCGCGGAAGTCTTACCAGCCTCAGCCCAGACCAGCGCCCACAGACCATCCACGCCGTGATCCCCGGTCGTATCGAGCAGTGGTATGTGCAGGAAGGTGAACTGGTGGAGCCGGGTGACACCATCCTGCGCATCAGTGAAGTGAAGCAGGAGTACTTCGACCCCAAGCTGCTCGAGCGGACCCAGGAACAGATCACCGCCAAGGAACTGACCGGCCGCAGCTACCAGGAAAAGGTGAACAGCCTCGATGCCCAGATCGACGCCCTCTCCCAAGCCATGCGCATCAAGCTGGAGCAGGCTGCCAACAAGATCCAGCAGGCCCAACTGAAGGTGCAGAGCGACAGCATCCGCGTGGTGGCCGCGCGCACCGAGATCAAGGTGGCCAAGGACCAGTTGCAACGCGGCGAAGAACAGTTCAAGGAGGGCCTCATCAGCATGGTGGAACTGGAGCGCCGACGCGTGCAGGAGCAGCGTGCCAACGCCACCTTCATCGACGCACAGAACAAGCTGTTGGAAGCGCGCAACGAACTGCTGAACGCTGAACTGGAGATCGGCGGCATCCGAAATGACTACCGCGACAAGCTGTCCAAGGCCGAGAGCGAGAAGTTCGCCAGCCTGAGCCAGATGTACACCACCGAGGCCGAAGTGACCAAGATGCAGGTGGACCTGGCCAGCTACACCGTGCGGGCCGGCAACTACATCATCCGCGCACCGCAGAAAGGATACATCACCCGGGCCGTGAAGAGCGGTGTGGGCGAGCTGGTGAAGGAAGGCGAGCCTCTGATCAGTGTGATGCCCGCCCGCTTCGACCTGGCCGTGGAGCTCTATGTGGAGCCCATGGACATGCCTTTGATCAACCTCGGTCAGAAGGTGCGCTTCATGTTCGACGGCTGGCCCGCCATCGTGTTCAGCGGTTGGCCCAACACCAGTTACGGCACGTACGGCGGTACCGTGGTGGCCATCGATAACCTCATCAGTCCGAACGGCAAGTACCGCATCCTGGTGGGGCCCGACCCGGAGGACAAGCCCTGGCCAGAAGCGCTGCGCGTGGGTGCGGGCGCTGTGGGCATGGCCCTGCTGAAGGACGTGCAGATCTGGTACGAGCTCTGGCGACAGCTCAATGGCTTCCCGCCCGACCTTTACCAGGACCCCATGCGTGTGGGCACTGACAAGGCCAAGCTATGATCCGCTCCATCGTTCTCCCCCTCCTGGCGCTGGCATTGCCTGCATCGGCGCAGCTGGATACGATCCAGGTGCTGACGCGCAAGGCCCTCGTGCAACTGGTGACCGATAACCATCCTGCCGTGCGGCAGGCCCTGTTGCGCAATGAGATGGGTGAGGCCACGGTGCGCTCGGCCCGCGGCGCCTTCGACCCCAAGGCCGTGGCCGGCTATTCCGAGAAGACCTTCGAGGGGAAGGACTACTACTCGCTGCTCGATGCGGGCCTGAAGGTGCCCACCTGGTTCGGTGCCGAGCTGTTCGGAGGCTTCCAGAACAACAGCGGCATCTATGTCAACGATGCTGACATCACCCCTGATGCCGGTCTCTTGAAGGCCGGGGTGTCCGTGTCCGTGGGCCAGGGGCTCTTCATCGACAAGCGCCGCGCCGATCTGCGCAAGGCCCAAGCCTTCCAGGACATGGCCGAGGCCGAGCGCCTAAGGCTGTTGAACGACATCTATTACACAGTACTGAGCGATCACCTGGAATGGATCGCCTCCTTCCAACGTCTAGGCATTGCGCGCTCTGCCGTGGAGCAGGCGAACATCCGTCTTACCGGTATCCGGGGCAGCTTCCGCGGTGGCGATCGTCCGGCCATTGATACCCTGGAAGCGCTGCTGCAGGTGCAGGACCGCATCATGCGCCTGCGCGATGCCGAAGTGGACTACCGCAACGCCTCCCTCATGCTCAGCAACCACTTGTGGGACGATGTGCTGCGACCGCTGGAGATCGGCCCGAGTGTAGTACCGGACACCACCGACCTGCGCGCGCCTGACGGACTGATCGACCTGAACACCTTGACCGAGCAGGCCATGCAGGAGCATCCCAAATTGTTGGAGCTGCAAGGCAAGCTGGAACAATTGGAGGTGGAACGCCGGCTGCGCAGCGAATTCCTCAAGCCCCAACTGGACCTCTCCTACAGCCTGCTCGCCAATGGTGGTCTGGTGAACAATGAGGCGGGCGTGACCTATGATGCGGCCGACCGCATGCTGGGCGTGGGCTTCTCGATGCCGCTCTTCCTGCGCAAGGAACGGGGCGAGCTCACCCTGGCCACCTTGCGCCGTACGGAGGCCGAGCTTGGCATCGACCGCGAACGGCAGCAGATCCGCACCACCATTGGGCGGAGCAACAACGATGTGGCACTGCTCGATCAGCAGGTGTCCCTATCGCGTGATATGGTGACCAATTATGGCACGCTGCTCAACGGTGAGAACCGGCGCTTCCAAGCGGGCGAGAGCTCCCTCTTCCTGGTGAACCAGCGTGAGGTGGCCCTGCTGGACAACCAATTGAAGCTGGTGGACCTGATCGCCAAGCTGCGCAAGGCCCATTTCGCTCTTGACAAGGAGGCCGGCATCCTCTGGCGCACCATCACTGCTGCATCGCAACCCTGATCCCATCCCCATGGTCAACGTCTCCTTCCTGACACTTACCGAAGGTGACGCCATTGCCCTGGCGGAGGCCCTTCATCGCGAGCGCTTGCTGATGTTCGACACCATCGAGGAGCACGTGGACCTGTGGCCCCCGACGCCGCACGCTCACGCACCTGAGCGGAGCCACCAAGGCACTGCTCTACAGCCGTGTGGAACGACTGGCCACCGATCTGCTCGGCGATCGTTTGGTGCGCATGTGGGCACAACCGGTCACCAGCTTCGATCAGCGCAGCACGAAAGCGTTGATGGACGGCCTCTTGCCCGCGTGAACGCGGAACAGTTGGGGCCGCTGCGTGTTCCCTAGAAGCATGACAGACATTGTGGGGATCGATCTGGGCGCACTGTTCATCTTCGAGCGCACGGCCAAGGGCGAGGATGTGGACGACTGGTTGGAAGAGCGGATCCGCCACTGGGCGCCTGAAGCGATCTACATCGATGCGCCGCTGAGCCTGCCCGGTGTCTACTTCGGCAAGGGAGATGACCACTTCTTCCGCCGCGCCGACCGGCTGGCGGGGGGCATGAGCCCGATGTTCCTGGGTGGACTTACAGCGCGGGCCATTCGTTTGGCAGCTCAGTGGCGCGCACGGGGCATCGAAGTGCATGAAGTGTATCCGGCGGCCCTGATCCGGCATGAATGGGACTACCTACGCATCCCTTCCGGCAGGGCGATCCCCCCGCATAAGTTGCGGCTGATGGCCGGCATGTTCGCCCTACCGCCACCCGTGGCAAAGGACCGCCACGAGGCCGATGCCTGGCTGTGCTGGCTGAGCGGTCACCGGCACCGGAGCGGACGCGCCAAAGTCATTGGCGATCAAGAAGAAGGTGCGATCCTGGTCTAGGGAACGAAAAAAGATGTGACCCTTTCGCCGTCACTGCGTCTGAACATCGGAACGCAGCGGAATGGAAGGGAGAGTCCGGACCGCTGTGGACCCGGAGGGCGCCGAAAGGCGCCTTTCGTCATTCAGGCCGGATGTGGCGTGGCGCAGCGGGCGCGGCTGCGGAAGTTGAGCACGTGCAGCACAGCCAACAGCAGCGAAGCCCCGATCCCGAGAACCTCGAACAGCACGTGTTGATGCTCCAGCACGATGCTTGTGGCGAACAGCATCCAGGTTCCCCACATGGCCATGCGCATGTTCTTGGATGCATCGTGCGACGCGGACCGTATCGCGAGGGCGGCGAAGAGAATGAACAGATAGGCGATGAAATGACCGGTTAGGAACGTGGCACCGACGCTCAACAACAGCGGCATAGCCAGGCAGTGGATCGCGCAGGCAAGGCTGGCGAAAGCGCCGAACACATCGGCGGAGCGTGAGAACATCAGTGCGAATTGAAGACGTTGTGCAGCGATCCTGGGAGGAGACCCCGACCGACCCGGCCTTGGTCGTTCAACCCCAAAGGCCCTGAATGAGGCCTCCTCCCGTGGATCGATGAATTATTGGATGACGACGGGGAACACCACTTCAATGTCGGTCTCGCCTCCGGCGTTCTCGATAAGGCCGGCAGATACACCCGCAGCGGTCTTCACCGGCTCATGGATCAAGGTTACGCGCAGGCTCCCCGTGCTGGCGGCATCAGTGGTGGCCGTGTTGCTCAGGCCCACGGGATTTCCGTCGGCATCTGCATCGTTGTACGCGATCTGCATGTCGGCATCGGTCTCGAAGAAGAACTGGTGCTCTTCATCCTCTACTTGGATCTCCTCGGTGATCTCCTCTGGTGTGGCGCCGCTCTCATCCAGTACGCGCAACGCGAGCTGCAGCGTTGTTCCTGCGGGTAGTGTGTCACCCGTTATGACCGGCGCGTTACCACCATCACCATCCACATCGGTGAAGCGCATCTCATACACGTTCGCTGGCGTGGCCGCATCGGTAAAGGTGAGGATCAAGGTCGTGATCAGCTCCTCCTCGTTCACCGGAGTAGGTGTCGGAGTTGGGGTCGGCGTGTCCTCTTGGTCCTTCTTGCAGGCGGTGAGGGATGCGGCGAACAGACCGAGGAACAGGGCACGCTGCCCCCAGGTGGATGCAGTGGTCGAAAGTTGCTTCATGACACTGGGTTGTTAATGCTATTGGGTTGCAAATATAGCGACCTTGGTCTTCATGCAAGTCGGTTGCATGAATTATTTTTGCCCCATGAGCAACGACCAGCTGCTGCGTTCCAGAGGATTGCGCGTGACCAACACCCGCAAGGCCGTGCTGCAACTGTTGCAAGGCAGTGGCAAGGCCCTTTCCCAGGCCGATGTGGAGCGTTCACTCCCTGAACTCGCCGACCGCGTGACCCTCTTCCGCGTGTTGCAGGCCTTCGAGGAGAGCGGGTTGGCCCATCGGGTGCAGGATGCGCACGGTGTGTCGCGCTTCGCCGTATGTGCTGACACATGCAGCGGCGGCCATCACCACGATGTCCACGCGCACTTCCGCTGCCTGGTCTGCGGCGATGTGTACTGCCTGGATCCTGTGGCCCTTCCGAAGGTGAGCATTCCCAAAGGCTTCAAGCTGAAGGAAAGCCAGCTGCATTTGGAGGGCTCGTGCAGCGCCTGTAGCTGACCCGAACAAGGCCCATCGGCCGGTGTTCCTTCACCGTGCCCGCTCACCGCCCACCCAGCCTGCGCCCCTCGCGCACCTGCACCACCTGCGGGAAGCCCTT
>JALOLX010000100.1 GCA_025455765.1 Flavobacteriales bacterium
CAGCGCACAGTGAATGGATGCAGTGCCGTGTCCTCTGCCATATCGGTGTCCGTGACGGCCGGCCCTTCCGTGAGCATCACGGCCTCAGGCGCCACCAGCTTCTGCACCGGCGGAAGTGTCGTACTGAACGCCACCACGGGCACCGGTTCCAGCTATGTCTGGTTCCGCAATGGCACGGTGATCAGTGGCGCCACATCGGCCTCCTACACAGCTACCACTACGGGCAGCTACACCGTCCAGCGTTCCGTCTCAGGATGCTCGGCCACTTCTGCCGCAGTGTCGGTGGATGCTACAGCTGGGGCAGCGACCAGTATCACACCGGGCAGTGCGACCACCTTCGCGCAAGGCGGAAGCGTGGCGCTATACGCCACCTGGTCCAACGGCTCCAGCTTCGTTTGGTTCCGCAACGGAGCGGCCATCACCGGCTCCACCTTCAGCAACACCATCACGGTGAGCGAGGGTGGCAGCTACACGGTGGTGCGCACAGTGAACGGCTGCAGTTCCACCTCGCCTGCAGTGAGCGTGGTGGTGACCGGTTCCACCGCACTAACGGTGACCACCGGAGGACCGACGACCTTCTGCACGGGCGGCTCCGTGGTCCTCAGCGCCAGCACAGTGAGCGGTGCTACCTACCAGTGGCGGCGCAACAACGCGAACATTTCGGGCGCCACCTCGGCCAACTACACGGCCACCTTGTCCGGCAGCTACACGGTCGTTCGCACGGTTGGTGGCTCTTCCACCACGTCCAGTGCCGTGGCGGTCACCGTGAATGCCCTGCCCGTGCTCACCATGAGCGCCACACCCGCCAACGCCACGGTATCGGTGTCCGCTTCCGGTGCCACTGCGCCATACACCTACCTCTGGAACACCACGCCCGCGCAGACCACCCCCACGGCCACGGTGACCGCCTCCGGTACCTACACGGTATCTGTGACCGCCGCCACCGGATGCCGCCGTACGGGCTCGGTCAACATCACCCTGCCCACCCAGGTCAATTGCGCTGGTATCCGTGCGGAATCGCAGGGTACCTGGGGTGCCACCAGCAATGGCTTCGATCCGGCAGCGTTCATGAACGCCAACTTCGCTGCGGCCTTCCCGTCCACCACCTTCCTCACCATCGGCTGTGGCAGCCGTCAGATGCGCCTTACTACAGCGGCCGCTGTGGGTGCGTTCCTGCCTGCTTACGGTACGGTGGGTCTGCTTCCCACGGGTACGCTGACCAACCCCGGCACATCGTACAACAACAACCTGGCCGCTGAACTGGTGGCACTGAAGCTCTCCATGCGCTTCGATGAGCTGCACCCCACCTTCAGCCCCAGCACGGCCTTGCTGAAGGACATGGTGATCACTACAGGTACGTTCGCTGGCTGGACGGTGCAGCAGTTGGTGGCGCAGGCCGATGCAGAGATCGGTGGCTGCTCTTCCACTTATGGTCTGAACGCGATCAATGCCGCGCTGCTCAACATCAACTACAACTACTACCAAGGTTCACCAGGCAATGGCTTCCTCACCTGCCCCACAGCTGCTTCCATGATCGCGGTGGACGAACCGCTCGAGGAGGCGCTGATGCTGGATCAAGGGCAGGCCATCGAACTGCTGTTGTATCCCAACCCGAGTGTTGGGCCGTTCACCGTGCGTGTGTCGGGCCTGCAGGCAGATGAAGCGTTCCTGGTCCGCTTGCTCACGATCGATGGCCGTGAGCTGGTGCAGCTCGGCGGTGGTAGCGAAGCCCCGGAGGAAGGGGTGGAGTACCGCCGCGATGAAGCATTGGCTCCGGGCATGTACCTGGTGCAGGTGCAGCAGGGCGACCGCAGCGAAGTGCAGCGACTGATCGTGCAATAAGGCTATCCGAAGAGGGCGCCGAGCACCTCGTTCACCTGGCCCACCTGAACGAGTTCGATGCCCTTGGTGGGACCGATGCCCTTGGTGCCCTTGGGGATGAAGATCCGCCCAAAGCCCAGCTTCTGCGCTTCGGCGATGCGCTGCTCGGTGCGCGTCACCGGACGGATCTCGCCGGTGAGGCCCACCTCTCCGCAGAAGGCCGTGTCCATGGGGATGGCGATATCCGCATTGCTGCTGAGCACGGCACACACCACGGCCAGATCGATCGCGGGCTCTTCCACACGGAAGCCACCGGCGAGGTTCAGGAACACGTCCTTCTGCCCCAGACGGAAGCCACAGCGCTTCTCTAGCACGGCCAGCAACATGTTCATCCGGCGCAGATCGAAGCCGGTGGCGCTGCGTTGGGGCGTACCATAGACCGCACTGCTCACCAGGGCCTGTACCTCGATCAGCAAGGGCCGCTGGCCTTCCAGCGTGGCGCTCACCGCCACACCACTGGGTCGTTCGCGCCGGTCACCCAGCAACACCTGGCTGGGGTCCTCCACAGCGGCCAGGCCAGTGCCATGCATCTCGTAGATGCCCAGTTCATTGGTGCTTCCGAAGCGGTTCTTCAAGGGGCGGAGGAGCCGGTACGCATGGTCGCGGTCACCTTCGAACTGGAGCACGCAGTCCACCATGTGCTCCAACACCTTCGGACCGGCAATGAAGCCATCCTTGGTGATGTGGCCGATCAACACGAAGGGAACATCGCTGGCCTTGGCGAAGCGCATGATCTCCGCCGTGCATTCGCGCACCTGGCCCACACTGCCAGGGCTGGCATCGAGCGAGGCCGTATGCAGCGTCTGCACGCTATCGATCACCACCAGGCCCGGCTCCAATGCTTCGATGTGCTTGAAGATGTTCTGCGTGTTGGTCTCGGTGAGCACGAAACAGCCGCCGTTGGCCCCAGGGGCCTGGCTGCTGCCCATGCCTTGCGCGGCCTGCAGCCAGCGGGCATCGGCGAGCAGCCGCTCCGCACGCATCTTCACCTGGTGTTCGCTCTCCTCTCCCGATACATAGAGCGTCTTCAAGTGCGGGTTGCGCAACGCGGTCTGCAACAGCAACGTGCTCTTCCCAATGCCCGGTTCGCCGCCGATCAGCGTGATGCTGCCAGGCACGATGCCACCGCCGAGGACACGGGACAGTTCAGTATCGGTGATCGGTACGCGTGGACCATCCTGCGCAGGTATGTCGTGGATGGCCACCGGCTTCGGGTTGCGCCCCTTCACGCTCGCCGGGGTGCCGCGCTTCTCCTCCACCCGGTCGCGCACCTCTTCCACCAGGGTGTTCCAAGCCTTGCAGCTGGAGCATTGGCCGGTCCATTGGGGGAAGGCGGAGCCGCAGCTCTGACATACGAATTGGGAGCGGACCTTGGCCATGGGATCAGTTCAGTTCAGGGCCCGAAGGCGGATGGGGGAGGGGGCCGGCGGGAGCGGGCAGGGCGCTGTTCAACTGAGCCAGCCGATCAAGGCGGTCCTGCAATAAGCGCTCGTCCCGCGTCTCCCAATAGCCGCCTTCGTCGCGCACATCCCATGCGGCGAACAGCGGTTCCATGGAGGCCAGGAGCCGGATAAGCTTCATATGCACTTCGCGCGGCGCATGTTGGGTCTTGAAGGACTGTTGTACATGCCCATCCTTGTCGAAAAGCAGGAAGAGCGGTTCGCAGCTGGGGTGCAGTTCCACCACCCAACCGGACACCGGTCCTTCGTAGGGTTCGGCCACGCCATCTCGCATGAAGTAGAGCATGCCCTCCGGGTCGTCGACGGTATGCACTTCCCACCCATGCTCCTGGGCATGCGCCTTCACCATGCCGAAGACCGCGGGTTGGTCGTGCATGGAGCGGAGCTTGCCGGAGAAATGAATGGTGATGCCCATGGTCAACGATGGGTCGGCCGATGCCGCCCGAGATCAACCGCGGCGGATCTTGTCTACAAGCCCAGTGGTGGAGAACCCGTCCACCAGCTTCAGGCTGTGTACGCTGCCACCACGGGCCTTCACGAGGTCGGCACCCACGATGCGGTCCTCGCTCCAGTCACCACCCTTTACCAGTACGTCCGGTCCAAGGGTCTGGATCAGCTCCAACGGGGTGTCCTGGTCGAAGATGATCACCGCATCCACCAGGCGCAGTGCCGCAAGGACCTTGGCCCGGCTCTCTTCAGTGTTCAAGGGGCGCTCTGGGCCCTTGTTCTGGCGGCGCACGCTGGCATCACTGTTCAGGCCGATCACCAGGCGATCGCCTAACGCTGCGGCTTCCTGTAGGTATTCCACATGGCCGCGGTGCAGGATGTCGAAGCACCCGTTGGTGAACACGATGCGATCGCCCTTCATGCGCCAGGTGTTGCACAGCCGCTGGGCCTGCACCAGGTCCACCACGCGCTTGTCGATCGTCGGTACAGCTTGCTCCACGCTCATGCTCGTTGTTGTGCAGGGGTTCGTGCCACCAAAAGTAACGATAGGCCACCGAGCACGATGACCAACGTGGTCTGCCCCACCCAAAGCAGCCAACCGAGCGCCAACGCGTCGGGATGCACCAGGCCGCCTTCCACCGGGGCAGGCATGTAGACACTGAGGATGATGGCCACAAAGGCGGGGTACACGCCCACGCCCCCCTGCACCAGCACCACCCCCAAGGTGCCCGCCACGAAGCCCGCCAACACGGCGGCCGGGGGCAGCACCGCCGTGCTCGGCAGCGCCAGGAAGCCCACCCAGAACATGGCCACGTACAGCGCCCAGATCAACAGGCTGCAGCCGATGAAGGCCGCACGGTGCCGGGTGCGCAGCACGGAACGCAGCCCATCGATCAACCCGCTGAGCAGCTGCCGCGCTCGGGAACGCAGTGCAGGGCGGCTGCGCACGAGGTACACCCCGATCATCACCAGCAGCGCCAGTACCACGCCCCCCCAGAGCAGCACCTGGCCCATTGCGATGGACGATGGCGCCCCCTGGCTGTTGCGGAAGGCGGCGATGCGGGCCAGGAACACGTCCAGCTTGTCCAATTGCAGCCCCAGTGTCACCACGGCGATGGCTCCCAGCAAGAGGAAGTCCACCGCACGCTCGGCTACGATGGTGCCGAAGCCCTGCTCGAAGGGTACCCCGGCCTTGCGGGTAAGCACCGCTGCACGGGAGGCTTCACCTGCACGGGGCAGCAATAAGTTCATGAAGTAGCCACTGAGCGTGGCGTTGTACGCCAAGCCAAGGGGCACGCGGTGGCCCAAGTGGTCCAACAGGTAGCGCCAGCGCCAAGCCCGCACCAGGTGGCTGAGGAAGCTGAGCACAAGTCCCAGGACCAGCCACACCCATTGCGCCTGGCCGAAGGCTTCGAAGAGCTGCGCCCGCTGTGGCAGGCTGAGCTGTTGGTAGAAATAGACGATGAGCCACACCCCGAGCGCCAGGGGGACCAGCACCTTCAAT
This sequence comes from Flavobacteriales bacterium, assembly GCA_025455765.1. Lineage (GTDB taxonomy): Bacteria > Bacteroidota > Bacteroidia > Flavobacteriales_F > PHOS-HE28 > PHOS-HE28. Next base: position 5,293 of record JALOLX010000100.1, read on the forward strand.
GCGCCGATCAGCGCCTTGCCCATGATCAGGAACGCAGACGGTTCGTGTCCTCGTCGGGGAACACGATGGTGGGGCGGTAGCTGCGCGCTTCGTCCAAGGTCATGCGGGCGTAGGCCACCACGATGACGATGTCGCCCACCCGCGCCTTGTGCGCAGCAGGGCCGTTGAGGCAGATGGTACCAGACCCGCGTTCCCCTTTGATCACGTAAGTCTCCAACCGCTCACCGTTGTTCACGTTGAGCACCTGCACCTTCTCGCCCTCCACAAGGCCTGCCGCGTCGATCAGGTCCTCATCAATGGTGATGCTGCCGATGTAGTTGAGGTTCGCCTCGGTGATGCGTACCCGGTGCAGCTTCGCGCGAAGCACTTCAATGGTCATCCGGTGGTCCATGCCGGGGTGTTCCCGGAACGGGCGGCGAAGTTAGCTCCTCACTGGGGAACAGCGTTCCGCACCAGGGTGATGTTATCGATCAAGCGCACCGGACCCACCCGTGCGGCGATGAGCGCAACGGCCTCCGAGCGATCCCCCCATGCGTCCAGCGGTCGCAGGTCCAGTGCGTCGGCCACACCGAAATGGTCCAGCACCACGGCCGGTTCGGTGGCCAGTTCCTC
>JALOLX010000101.1 GCA_025455765.1 Flavobacteriales bacterium
CACTGCATTCTGGGAGGCGCCACTGCACGACCTGAACAACGTACACTCCATCCTGAAGCTGCTCCTGCTGGTGTTCGCAGCGCAGGCCTTCTTCGGATTCTGGCGCATCTGGTCCTTCGGCTCGGTCACGGAAAATGCGCTGAGCCAGCTGCGCCGCGACACCTACGCCCACCTGCTGCGCCTGTCGATGACCTTCTTCGCCAGCCGGCGCGTGGGCGAGCTGAACAGCCGCATCAGTGCCGATGTGGCCCTGCTGCAGGAAGCCTTCACCACCGTGCTCGCCGAATTCCTCCGGCAGTTCGTGGTGATCGGGGTGAGCATTGCAGCGCTCACCTACATCAATCCGCAGCTGATGCTCACCATGCTGGCCACGCTGCCGGTGGTGATGCTCGTCGCCGTCTTCTTCGGCCGCTTCATCCAACGGCTCAGCAAGGAGGTGCAGGACCGCATCGCGGAAAGCAATGTGATCGTGGATGAGACCCTGCAAGGCATCCAGAACGTGAAGGCCTTCGGCAACGAACCGTACGAGACCGAGCGTTATGGCCGCAGCATCCTCAGTGCCCGGGCGCTGGCCCTGAAGAGCGTGCGCTGGCGGGGCGCGTTCGTCAGCTTCATCATCTTCTGCATGTTCGGCGTGGTGGTGTTCGTGGTGTACCGCGCGGCCGTGCTCAAAGAACAGGGCTTGATGAGCGTGGGCGACATCACCTCCTTCGTTGCCTTCAGCATCATGATCGGGGCCAGCATCGCGGGCATTCCGGAACAGGTGACCTCGCTCCTGAAGGCCGTGGGCGCCACTGAACGACTGATGGACCTGCACGATGAAGCAGCGGAGCCGTTGGACGGTGTCGCAGCGCCGCTGGCCGTTGATGGTCGTATCGAATTCGACCGCGTGGGCTTCCATTACAGCAGCAGGCCCGATATGCCGGTGTTGCGCGACGTGAGCTTCCGCGCGGAGCCGGGCCAGCGCATCGCCCTGGTGGGACCGAGCGGTGCGGGCAAGAGCACCATCGCCGCCTTGCTGCTACGCTTCTATGATCCCGTGAGCGGTCAGGTGCGCATCGATGGAACACCGGCTGGGGAACTGCCGCTCGCCGCCCTGAGGGACCGCATGGCCTTCGTGCCGCAGGAAGTGCTGCTCTTCGGTGGCAGCATCCGCGAGAACATCGCATATGGCAAGCCCGGCGCCAGCGATGCGGAGGTGGAAGAAGCCGCACGCCGCGCCAATGCCCTGGACTTCATCCGCAGCTTCCCGGATGGGCTCAACACCGTGGTGGGTGAGCGCGGCATCCAGCTGAGCGGTGGTCAGCGGCAACGCATCGCCATCGCGCGTGCCGTGTTGAAGGATCCGGCCATCCTGATCCTGGACGAGGCCACCAGCGCGCTGGACAGCGAGAGCGAACGGCTGGTGCAGGAGGCGCTGGAGGAACTGATGAAGGGGCGTACCAGCATCGTCATCGCCCATCGCCTGAGCACCATTCGCGATGCGGATCGTATCCTGGTGTTGGACAGGGGGGTGGTGGCCGAGAGCGGTACGCATGAAGAGTTGATCGCGGACGCTGAGGGGCTGTACCATTCGTTGAGCCGGCTACAACTGACGAACGCATGACGGTACAACGTCTGCTCTCCTCCCTCTGTCTGATGTTTTGCGTTGCCACCATGTGCGTTGCACAGCCTGCATATACCATCGGACAGTACCTGCGTGATCGGGCTGTGCTCGGCCGTGTGGATACCGCCTATAGGACGGGGAATGTCGAGCTCGCCCTCGAACTCCACCGAACGCTCGGTAGCAACCATCCTGTAGATCACTATTGGCGTGCACAGCTGATCTGGCATACGGGCGGCGCACCCACCGATGAACTGAAGAAAGCCTTCGACCTGGGGTATCGATACATCCCAAGCGCGACACCGGATAGCTTCGAAGTGGCGATGAGGGAAGAGCTACGGCTGCTGGAAGAGCAGGCTGCGGTGAAGCGCGACCAGCATCGCATTCAGCGATGCGAAGAGCTGATCGACAGGGACCAGGTCCTTGCCAACGGCGAATATGATGAGGCCGGGGTTCGCACCAACTTGGATACACTGGATGCGCTGATCAGAGAGGGTGGATGGCCGAGTAGTCATGCCCTTTCAGGCATCGGCGTGGCCATCGTTCTCGCGCATCAAAAATGGGACGAAGCACATCACTTTAAGCCTTACCAAGCGCTGATCGAGGCGGAGTGTCGAGCGGGCCGTGAGAATTGGCAGGTCGCGATCTCCACCTTGGAGCAGCGCATCCGGTACACCGCGCGCAATAAGACAGATACCATTGCCTTCACGGATAAAGCATTGGAGGATGACGATCCGGCACTTCCAATGGTGGTGGCCATCAGCCACCGCCTTGTCGCCAACGGTCACAAACAGGTCTGGATACATGCAGCGGATACGAGCATCGCCCTGGCCGTTGCCGATCGTATCATCGAGGTTCAGCCTGAGACTGGGATCCCCCAGGAAACACTGGACATGCTCAAGACCATGCACGTTGACCATCCCGCTCCACTGACCATGGAGCGCATCGCCTTGGTCGTGGACCCCACACTGCCTAATGACCGGTTCCTGTATCGAATGAACTGATCACTCGACCATCAGCTTCCTGGTGATCTGAACATGGCCTGCTAGACGTACCAGATAGGACCCAGTAGAAATGCCTGAAACGTTGATCGTGGCTTGACCATCAACAGCGGTCGTTGACACAACCATGCGACCAAGTCCATCCACCACTTCCACTACTGCTCCATGGCGCAACGCAGCTCCTTCCACAACTACCCGACCGCTCGCTGGATTGGGATAGACCGTAACAGCCACCTCCGGCTGACGCTCAGGAACGGAAACCAACCGACAGTATGCGGTCAATTCCTGATCCATGTAAGAGATACGCTCCTCCAACCAGCTTTCCAAGCCATCCAGGTGATCGGGATCGTGCGTGTACGCCGGCCAGGCCAACTCCTCGCGCTCGTAGACGCCTTGGGCCGCCAAATGGTCGTACAGTGACCGGAACCGGTCCATGATCCCGCTCACGGTGATCGGACCAGAACGTAGCTCGGTCCACCGCTCACACATGGTCTCCACGAACCCTCCCTCTGTCAGGTCGGTGAACCAGCGCGCATACAGACCGTTACTGAGAAAGAGATAGGGATCCACGTTGAACTGACCGTTCCACGACAGCCCAAAGGTGGCATCCAGGTCCCAAGGCTCATAGAAGTAGGGAGCACCCGCGTCATAGCGGGCCAGGTAGATGTTCTTACCCGTGTTATCCTCCGCTTTTAGTACGTTGATGAACAAATGATAGTCCACCATCGTGGGCAAGTGAAAACGCTCGCGCAGTTCAGCGTGCAGGCCGGGTTGTGTGCCATTGACCACCAGCGTGACCAGCTCGGACAATTCCCCCCAGTTCGGATAACCCTCAGGGTGTTCATGTTCCCAGCCACCCCAAAGAACTGCGCTCTCAGCGTAGGGAGGCGGTATGGATGTGAACGTGGAACCTCCCAAGCCGATGCCTTTGTACAACTCCCCCCTGATCGAACCGTTGTGCTGCTTCAACTTCAGTTGCTTTCGGTCACATCGTTCGCTCAATGTGTATAGACCTTGGTACACATCGTTGACAAAGAGCTCCAAGTGATTCATGCGCACGCCCGTTCGAGCCTCAGGTTCCTCTTCAGCGTAGTACACGGTATGGATATCACTCCAAAGCTCCATCCCCACACGGCTGCGTGACCTGTTGGGTTCGATATAACCAGCCTGCAGGTTCCAGTCATCGTCAGAGCGTAAGCCCAACAGGGGCAGGTCCATTTCCTCGTCCCCGATCGTATCGGTACGCAGTTCGATGAGGAACGACTTTTTAGGGTAGAACTGTGAGGAACCTCCCCTGATCTCGATGGCGATCGCCTGTTCCTCCAACAGCTCACTTCCCGACCATCCGGTCAGTATGGCCGGCACTTTCGGGTCATCCACAATGGCATGCGGAGTGCGGATATGGTACAACGGCAGTCCGCTGAAATACATGGTGTACGGGAGGCCGTTCTCTCCCATGGCCGCGTACGCCTCACCGGTGCTGAGGATGGTCTGCGGCTGAGCCAGGGTGAAGGTGGTTCCAGCCCTCACAGCGACCTTGGTACCCGGCCATTGCGCCTGCACCTCCCCTTCCTCCATGGCGATCACCACAAGACCCAGCGCGTGATCCACACCAGAACGGCCCGGGGACACCAGTACGGTATCCTGTGCCACAACACCCAAGCATGGCCATAGCAGCACACAAAAGATCGTTCGGGTGAAGGATGGAACCACGTTGGAAGACACTTCGATCCCAAGATACGCTGCTCCACAGCTGTGGGCCGACAAGAGCAACCGGAACAAACGGCAATCCTCACATCCCCACCTCCACCACCTTCTTCGTCGCGAAGAACTCGCCGCTGAAGAACTTCTTCAGCTCATGCACCTTCACCGGGTTGCGCACGGGGAGGATCTCATCGGCCAGTTCACCACCCTTGAGGTAGTACATGCGGCCCTGGCCCTTGGTGACGAGGTGCCGTGTGTCGCGGATGAACTCCGGCAGCGTCGTGACCGCACGGCTGACGATCACGTCGTAGCGCAGCTTATGGTCCGTGCTGCGCACTTGTTCAGCAGTACAGTTGGTGATGCCCAGACCCTCCACTACGCCCTTCACGGCGGTGATCTTCTTGCCGATGCCATCGATGCCGTGGAACGTACACGCCGGGAACAGGATGGCGAGCGGCACCAGCGGGAAGCCGCCCCCCGTGCCCACATCCACGATGCGTGTGCCGGGCTTGAAGGAGACCACCTTTGCGATGCCCAACGAGTGCAGGATGTGCCGCTCGTAGAGGTTCTCCATGTCCTTCCGACTGATCAGGTTGATGCGCTCGTTCCATTCCGGGTAGAGCACTCCCAGCCGCTCGAACTGCAACCGCTGCTGGGCGGTGATGTCGGGGAAGTACTGCAGGAGGAGGTCCATCATCGGAAGATGAGACAATAGGTTGATCAGATCATGAGATGATCAGATGGTCCAAGCGGAAGAAGGCACCTTCTCGTTGTGCTCACGCGCTTTTCACGACCGTCGCACTCCGTCGTCACGATGGCGCCATCTTGCACTGCTGCTCCTGAGCGATGCACGGCCGACCTTTCATCGCCTGACGTTGAACAGCGCTCGCATTCCATTCTCTGATCGTCCGTTCTTCTGATCGACCGATCGCTAGATATGGTCCTTGCGCGTTTCCATCAGGTTCAACAGGAACTCGCGGGCGCGGAACAGCTGTGCCTTCACAGTGCCCAACGGCAGGTCGAGCTCCTCCGCGATCTCCTCGTAGCTGTATTCCTTGTAGTAGCGCAGTTCCACCAGGGTGCGGTAGCGCGGCTTCAGCTTATCAACCACATCGCGCATGATGGCGTTCTTCTGCTCGCGGATGGCGATATCGGCCGGATCGAGGCCGTCGCTGCGCAGCTCAATGGTCATCTCGTCACCGTCATCGGTGCCAATGGGACTATCGATGGAGAAGGTCTTCTTCTTCTGCTTCCGTATCCAGTCGATGCAGTTGTTGGAGGCGATCTTGAAGAGCCAGGTGCTGAACGCATAGTTCGGCGTGTACTGCTTCAAGCGGTGGAAGGCCTTGCCGAACGCCTCGATGGTGAGGTCCTCCGCATCGTCCTTGTTGTTGATCATCTTCAACAACATGAAGTAGATGGAGTCGCGGTAACGGCTCATCAGTTCGGCGTAAGCCTTCTGATCGCCCTGGTCCACGGCACGACGTACCAGCTTGTAGTCGTACTGGGCCTTTTCGCTGAGGTTCTCGTTCACTTCCATCGTTTGGGCTTGACGAGGATCGTGCTGGCGTACAGCAGGGGATCCATCACCGCTCCGGCCACCATGGCCTGCTGCCACTGACCGCGCAGCAACAGCACCACCATCATGGCCCAGAACACCAAGTGGGCCAGAGGGAGCAGGGTGAGCAACACCTGGTGGCCCAGGCGATAGTGCGCAGCCGTGGTGTAGTGCCTGCGCTTGCGACGGATCCAGGTGGCCAGGTCAGGCGTGGCGTCGGTGGTCATGAACGAAGCCGGTGCCGTGACCACTGCGGTGTTGCGCGCCCGGGCCACAGCATTGATGAACAGGTCGTCGTCGCCGCTCATCAGGTGGTTGCCGCGCTGCGCCGTGCGGGCATTGAAGAAAACCTCGCTGGTGTAAGCAAGGTTGCGGCCCACGCCCATGTAAGGCAGACCGGCCATGGCGAACGAGATGTACTGCGCGGCTTTCATGCAGCCATCGTAGCGCTCCAGTACGCTTCCCAGCCCGGGCTCGGCTGTGTAGGGGCTGTGACCGATGACGATGCTGCGCCCATTGCGAAAGCCGGATGCCATCAGGCTGATCCAATCCGCACCTTCGGGCCTGCAGTCCGCATCGGTGACCAGCACATGCGGGTAACGCGCTGCTCGTACCCCAACGCCCAAAGCGATCTTCTTGCCGTAGTTGAATTTCTCGTCGGCCTGGATGTTCACCGGCCGCAGGCGCTCGTACTGGGGCTTCATCCACTGCAGCACCTCCCACGTATCGTCCTCACTGCGGTCGTTCACCACCACCACCTCGAAGGTGCGATGGTCCTGCGCAAGCAGTACGGGAAGCAACACCTCCAGGGAGCGCGCTTCATTGCGGGCACAGATCACCACGCTCACCGGCAGCTCACGGTCTGGTGCTGGAGCAGGCTTGGGCCAGGCCAGCCGAAGGAACATGAAGAGGTGGAAGAACAACAGCACCGCCAGTGCTGCGCACATCACCTGGAATTCAAGGGTCCACATACAGGGTTCGAACGGGCACACCAAGGGCGGGTGGCACCGTGGGCGAAGCTATCCTGTCCCCTACCGCCCCTCCGACCGTACCGCAGCCAGTTATGAACACCCCCCGCTGGAAGTCGGTGCCGGGCCACAAGGCTACCTTTGCCAGCTGCCGACCGCCATGGAATTCAAGCTGCTGACCACGGACCCCGCGTCCAACGCCCGGGCAGGCGAACTGCATACCGACCATGGCATCGTGCCCACGCCCATCTTCATGCCGGTGGGCACCTTGGGCGCCGTGAAGGCCGTTCATCCCCGCGAACTGCGGAACGACCTGGATGCACGCATCATGCTCAGCAACACCTATCACCTCTACCTGCGTCCAGGCATGGAGGTGATCGAGCATGCAGGAGGCCTGCACCGGTTCAATGGCTGGGACCGCCCCATCCTCACCGACAGTGGCGGCTTCCAGGTGCACTCGCTCAGCGACATCCGCAAGATCACCGAGGAAGGCGTGCGCTTCAGCAGCCATATCGACGGCAGCAAGCACCTGTTCACCCCGGAATCGGTCATGGACGTGCAGCGCAGCATCGGTTCCGACATCTGCATGGCCTTTGATGAGTGTACCCCGTGGCCGTGCGAGCCGGTCTATGCCGAACAGAGCATGCACCGCACCCACCGCTGGCTGGACCGCTGCATCGAACGCTTCAACAGCACCGAGCCGAAGTACGGGCATGAGCAGGCACTGTTCCCCATCGTGCAGGGCAGCACCTTCCCCGAACTGCGTAAGCGCTCTGCCGAATACATCGCCACCAAAGGTGCTGTGGGGAATGCCATCGGCGGGCTGAGCGTGGGCGAGCCGGAAGAAGAGATGTACGCCATGGCCGAGCTGTGCTGCGACATACTCCCCAAGGACCGACCGCGTTATCTGATGGGCGTGGGCACCCCGTGGAACCTGCTGGAGAACATGGCCCGCGGTGTGGACATGTTCGATTGTGTGATGCCCACCCGCAACGGACGGAACGGCATGCTCTTCACCTTGGATGGTGTGGTGAACATCAAGAACAAGCGCTGGGCCGACGACCACTCGCCGCTGGACCCCAACGGCCACAGCTGGGTGGATACGGCCTACTCCCGCGCGTTCGTGCGCCACCTCTTCCAGAGCAACGAAATGCTGGGACAGCAGATCGCCAGCCTGCACAACGTGGGCTTCTACCTGGCATTGATGCGCACCGCGCGCGAACGGATCCTCGACGGCACCTTCACCAGTTGGAAGAATGCGCTGTTACCGAAATTGAAGGTAAGGAATTGACCAGATGATCACCAGAACCAACCAACGGTCGTTCGTCTCCGGAATGGAGGTCCCAAGAGACCTCTGGCACCACTTTCTGATCGTCTGATCCTCTGATCGCCCGATCGATATGCTCCGCACCCTCGACCGCTATATCATCCGGCAGTTCCTCGGGACCTTCTTCTTCATTCTGGTCACCATCATGCTCATCGCGGTGGTGTTCGACATCAGTGAGAAGACCGAGGATTTCGCGACGATGAACGCGGATGTAGCGGAGATATTGACCGAATATTACCTCAATTTCGTCATCTATTACAGCAATCTGTTCAGTGGATTGTTGATCTTCCTTGCTGTTCTGCTCTTCACCAGTCGGTTGGCCCATCGCACGGAAGTGATCGCCATGTTGAGCAGCGGGGTCAGTTTTCCGCGGATCATGTGGCCGTATTTCCTCGCGGCCACCATGCTCACCGCGCTTTCGCTGGTGGTGAACCACCGCATCCTGCCCGATGCCAACCGGGTGCGGCTCGCCTTTGAAGAGGAACATATCCGGGCCACGTTCAACGTCCGCGAAAAGAACCTGCACCGCGAGATCGCGCCGGGCACCATGGCCTATTTCGAGAGCTTCAATGCCCAGGACAAGGTGGGCTTCCGCTTCGGCCTGCAACAGTGGAAGGACGGCGAGCTCATCAGTCGTGTGGAAGCTGACCGCGCGAAGTACGACTCCGTGAGCGGGCGGTGGACCTTGTACGATGCCATCATCCGGACCATGGGCGGAGAGGTCGACCAGATCAGCCGGCACAGCGAGCTCGACACCCTCATTGCCCTGAAGCCCTCGGACCTGGGGCAGCGCTGGGAGACCGCGATGGCCATGAGCTGGGAGGAGATCAACGCCTATATCGATGCCAAGCAGAAGCAGGGGGACGGATCGCTGATGCCCTATGTCATCGAGAAACACCAGCGCACCTCCTACCCCTTTGCCACGTATGTGTTCACCTTGATCGGCGTGAGCATCGCCAGCCGCAAGGTGCGCGGCGGAACCGGCTTGCATCTGGCCTTGGGTGTGCTGCTCATCCTGCTCTACATCTTCGCCATGAAGCTCACCACAGTGGCCGCTACGAACGCCGGATTCGACCCCCTGCTTGCCGTATGGCTGCCCAATCTGCTCTTCGCCGTGGTCGGGATCGGGATCTATCGTCAGGCCCCGAAGTGATCAGCCCATCCAGCTCCCGACCATGCTGGCCGACCGTCTCCTGCGCCACGTAACGTCGTTCTCCCTGAACGATGTCATTCTACCGACCGGTATCGGCGTGCTCGACCCCTTCAATGGTCCGCATGGCGGGGAGGTCAGACGCATCGTTACAGAATTCCATCGGCGCTTCTACAACGATGAC
>JALOLX010000102.1 GCA_025455765.1 Flavobacteriales bacterium
GGAAATGCCCGGCGGCAGCGGCTTCGACCTTCTGCAGCAGCTCGGCTCCTGGCCGTTCGAGGTGATCTTCTGCACCGGCTTCCAGCGTTATGCCATCCAGGCCATCCGCTTCAGTGCATTGGACTATCTGCTGAAGCCTGTGCAGCCGGACGAGTTGGCTGCGGCCCTTCAACGCTACCACCAGCGCCACCCGGATGCCGATCGCAAGGTGGTGCAGCAGCAGTTCCTGCAGAACCTCCGCCAGTCCGACGAGCAACAACTGAAGCTGACGCTCACCACCGGGGACCGCACCTACTTCGTATCCCCCGCTGAACTGAGCCACTGTACAGCGGACGACAACTACACCGAGCTGCACACCTCCGATGGTCGCCGCTTCATCTCTGCCCGCACGTTGAAGGACTATGAGGACATGTTGGCGCCGATCGGTTTCCTGCGTGTGCATCGCAGCACCTTGGTGAACAAGGCACAGATCACGCACATCGACGATGGTCATGTGGTGCTCAAGAACCAAGCGCGGCTTGAAGTGAGCCGTCGTAAGCGGGACGACGTGCTTAAGGCGATGGCCGGTTGACCCGTTCCCTCTGTATCCTGACCGCTTGCTCGGAAGCCCTTTGCAGAGGCGCTGGATCGATGCTGTTTCGTGTCCTCAACCAATAGCGCCATGCGTACCCCGACCAGGATCCTCGAGATCGCCCTCAGCATTGCCATCCTAGCACTCGCCTCGCTTCCGTTCATGGCCGAGGCCCATTCCGAAGGCTTCACGGCCAACAAAGGGCAGGTCCACGACCAGTTCGGAAGGCCGAACCAGGCCGTACTGTACCTATCCACTGGCCCCGGGATGAATGTGCAGTTGCGGAAGAACGGATTCTCGTACGACACCTATTCAGCGCGCGAGGGAGCGAGTACGATAGAGCTGGATCGCACGCGGTCGACGGACCTGCTGGTGGGTTTGGGAACGGATAGCTCACCGATCACCTACGACTTCCACCGCATCGACATCCACTTCGTGAACGGCGATCCGCAGGCAGCGATCGTTCAGGAGGGTGAGCGCGCGGACTACACCAACTACTACACCGATCTGACCGGCGATGACGGTGCCACATTCGTCCGCTCCTACTCCACGGTCATTTACCGCGACGTGTGGCCGCACATCGATGTTCGCTTCAACAGCGGCGAGGATGGATTCAAGTATGATGTCATCGTGCGTCCAGGTGGTGATCTGAACGATGCACGCTTCCAGGTGGAGGGTGCCGCAGTGAGCGAAAGTCTGAAGGGCAGGCTCGTCCTCGACTGGGGAAGTGGTTCTCTTGAGGAGCTGATTCCCGATAGTTGGATGGAGCTGGGCCGCCGCAAGGAACGGGTGAACGCGCACTACCGCATGATGGGGAACGACCAGTTCGGTTTCGTGGTGGACCGGCCGATCAACGGCACCTTGGTGATCGACCCGAGCCCAAGCCTGACGTGGGCCACGTATTATGGCGGCAGCAGCTCCGAATCGCTCGGGGGCGCGAGCATGGATGCTGCTGGGAACGGATACGTAGGCGGGCTCACCGAAAGTACGAACAGCATCGCGACGATCGGAGCGCACGATGCAACTTACAACGGATCATGGGATGGCATGCTGGTGAAGTTCTCCCCCACAGGTATAAGGCTTTGGGGCACATACTTTGGTGGCACGTCCATAGACTACCCATCGCACGTAAGTGCCAATGGAATGGGCACACTGGTCGTATGCGGGGTCACTTGGTCCACTTCGGGCATCGCCACAAGCGGAGCACACCAAACACAGCTCGGTGATGCCATTGATGGCTTCCTGATGCTCTTCAATACCGATGGTACCAGGCAATGGGGCACCTACTACGGTGGAAGCTCATCTGATGTCGCATATTCCACGAGCCTATCGATCAGCGGGCGCGTGGCGTTGGTGGGTGAAACCAGATCCCCCAACGGCATTGCAACAGCAGGGGCGCCAGACGTTTCGCTCGGTGGGGGCAAGGACGGGTTCGTGGCCTGGTTCAGTGCAACAGGCAGCCGGCTGTTCGGTTCGTACCTGGGTGGTGTCAATGATGACGTTGTGTATAGCGTAGAGGCGGGTTTCGCTAACAGCGAGTTCGTTGTCACCGGCTCCACCTCCTCTTCCAGCGGCATCGCTACGAGCGGCGTTTTCGATGCAACGTACAACGGTGGTGGTGATGCTTTCATCGCGCTATACAATGGTTCGGGCAGCGGCACAAAGACCTGGTGCTCCTACTTCGGTGGGCCCGCCTCCGATCGAGGCTTGGGGATCACCTACACCGACCTTGGCAAATTCGTGATCTGCGGCACCACGGAAAGCACTACGGGCGTAGCGACCACAGGCAGCGACCAACCCTCGTACGGCGGTGGCTCGCATGATGGGTTCCACGCGCGTTTCGACCGTTTCACCAAGGCTCGGTTGAACGCCTCGTATGCAGGCGGCAACGGCACCGACCACATTTTAGGCGTTAGCAAGCTGGGCAACCAAGGCTATGCGCTTGCCGGGCAGTTCGGTTCGGCGGGCCTGGCCACTGCCGGCTCCTTCGGCCCTGTTGGGCCTGGTGCATATGTCGCAGGCTATACGAGTTCAGGGGCCAAGGACTGGGCTGGCTACTTTCCTGGAACAACCTTCCACACTGACGGTATCGGCTCCAATAGCACCGGTCTTCTGGTAGCTGGTACCGGTACCGTATCCGCCACGCCAGGTGCCCATCAAGAGATATCCGGCGGAATGACCGATCTGGTGGTACATCGGTTGATCAATACCGCACCCAGCTCGCTGTTGCCGCTGCAGCAGCCGACCAAATTCGCGCATAAGGACCTCAGGGCTAATGCCATCCAAGAGGGAGTGTTCGTCAGCACTGTGAGCGATTCCGACCTCCTCATCGGATCGACGATAATGGTTACCGACATACTTGGCCGCCGAGTGAATGGTACGCGATCTGAAATGAAAGCGGACGGCATCCTGATAAATGCTGATGGGGCCCATGGCATCCACCTGATCCACATCCTGTTCGCTGATGGACAACGCGAGTGCTTGAGGGTAATGCTGCCTTGAACCGCTCCCTCATCGGCCCGACCGCTCACTCGGAGATCCTGTCCAGCGTGCGGTCGATGCTGTTGCTTCGATCCATCAAATCCACAACGCATGCGAACAGCATTTCTCCTGTTCACCACAGTAGCCGGGCTTGTCCTGACCGGCTGCAAGAAGGATGACGACCCGCCACCCGCGACCGGCGGCGGCGGCAACAACACCGGTGGAGGCGATGGCGACGTCTACCTCTGCGGTTCCATCGACATCAGCGGCGAGCCCTATGCGCGCTATTGGAAGAACGGCCAGGAGGTGGAACTGAACAGCCTCGGCCGACCGAGCTCCGCAAGGGCCATCTGGGCGGACGATGACCATGTGGTGGTTGGCGGCAAGGTGCGCGAGCAAGGGAGCGTGAACTACCAGCCATGCTACTGGGTGGACGACCAGCTGTTCGAGCTGGACAACGAGGCAGGAAGCAGTTTCTGCACCGTGGAGGACCTCTTTGTGGTAGGAGGGACCGACGTACATATGGCAGGTCATATCCGCGCTTCAAGCGGCTTCAACAAGGCCATGTACTGGGGAGGTGGCAGCGGCAGCACGGAGCTTACCGACGGCAGTACCGACGCCGAAGCCCGTGGTCTCTGTGTGGTGGGAAACGATGTGTACGTGTGCGGCTACGTGGAGAACCAGGCCATAGGCGGTGAGAAGATCGCCACTTACTGGCTGAACGGCAACCCCGTGACCCTGGGCACTGGAGAGGGCGACTCCGAAGCCAACGACATCCGCGTGGTGAACGGCGATGTTATCGTAGTGGGCACCGAGTATGTGTACCTCCCGGCGATCGAGGATGGCCAGGACCAGGCCCTGATCTGGGTGAACGGTGTGCGAAACACGCTCACGGCCAACGGCGGCTCGGCGGAATGCCTGTTCGTGGAGGGCAGCACGGTGTATGTGGGTGGTATGGCGAACGTTGGTGTTGGCACAGCGCTCCCGCGCTACTGGGCGAACGGCAACAGCTACGGCGTCTACGCGGGGCTCGGCGGCGTGGCCGAAGGTCATGTGCTCGACATGCACGTGCGAAACGGAGCGGTGTACACCACCACCGGGGACCTGTACAGCAACAACGCGGCCAATACCTCCGCCAACTACGGCGGCATGTACGGCCTTCACGTGTATTGAACGACCGCACGATGAACACCCGATCCCACCTGCTCATCGCGAGCCTCGCTCTGCTGATCGCTTCCTGTAAGAAGGACGATGACACCCCACCTTCACCCGGTGGCGGTGGCAACAACACCGGCGGCGGCAATGGCCCCGGCCACGTGTACGTGTGCGGAGGTGAGAACACCGGTGGCTCCACCGACTGGTACCCGCGCTACTGGAAGGACGGGGTGGAGCACGTGGTGGGTGACGGCTCCCGCGGCAACGCCCACGCCATCTGGGCCAATGACGCGCATGTGATCATCGCCGGTATGGTGTACGACGGCGGCCTGATGATGCCCTGCTACTGGCAGGACGGGGATCTGCAGGAGCTGAACACCTACGCCTGTGGCGATTGCCGCGCCGAAGACGTGTTCGTGGTGGGTGAGAACGATGTGCACCTGGCGGGCCACGTGCGCATCGATGACCAATTCAGCACCACCCAGAAGGCCATGTACTGGAACAATGGCGTGGGCATGGAACTCACCGATGGGCAGCACGACGCCCGGGCCTATGGGGTCTTCGTGGAGAACGGCGATGTGTATGTGTGCGGCTATGAGAAGGATGGACCTGGCGGAAGAAAGCTGGCCAAGTACTGGGTGAACGGCGTACCCGTTGTCCTCGGCGACGGTGAGGAGAGCTCCGAAGCGTATGCTATTTGGGTGGAGAACGGCACGGTATACGTGGCCGGCTACGAGGAGGCCGACCCGCTGAACATGGAAAACTTTGAGGAACGTCCCGCACTGTGGGTGAATGGCGTGCGCGACCTGCTCAGCAGCTTTCCCGGCCATGCCGAAGGCTTGTTCGTGAAGAACGGTGAAGTGCATGTCGTCGGCTATACGCAGCCGGTCTCTGGATCCAACATGAACATGGCTACGCGTTGGGTGAACGGTGTGTCGAGCGGGATCTACACGTCCGCTCCGCCCCAGAACGGCTCACGGGGTCGGGACATCTTCGTTCACAACGGCGAGGTGCATACCGTGATGAGCTACTTCGGGGTGACCGGAAGTGCTGGACACTACGCGAACAATACGACCCCGACCCAAGCCTTCCTGGGCGATGTGGCCTGGGGCATCCATATCTACTGAGGATCGTTCGCCATGCGCAGTTCCGCACTGGTCTGCTTCACCGTCTTGTGGTCCATGACAGATGCGGACGCCCAAGGCCTCGACCTCCGCGCAGGCCTTCCCGCCCACGGCGTCTTCCCGATGAGATCCTTTTACACCGCCGTGCCCGTGCCGGAGATGTTGGACACAGCAGGCACCCAGTGGAGGTGGGACCTGATGGCCCGCAGCTGGGAGATCGGCATGGAAAGCGCGGACACCGTTTGGTACCACAGCACTACCACAAGCCCGCTCCAAGGCGGTACGTTCAGCGCCTACGAACTGAACGAGCACCGCTACTCCTTCTTCCACCTGAACGCCGACACGCTGGTGGAGGACAGCACCTGGTCCTTGACGCAAGGCACCACGCAGATCCACGATCCGGCGATCCCGATGTGCTGGCAGGGCCAACAGCTGGGCGATACACTGTGGTACTTCGATCGCACGGCCGGCGTGAAGCGCATGACCACCTGGCGCGCGACGCTCAACCTGAAGATGCCCTGGGGCACGGTGAACGACCTGCTCGTCTTCGAGGACCGCGTG
>JALOLX010000103.1 GCA_025455765.1 Flavobacteriales bacterium
CGTGCATGAAGTAGCGCAGGGTACCGCCGCGCGTGACCGTTCCGATCTCCACGCAGTTGAGGTCCCACTTGTCGAAGATGGCCTTCACCTCGGCTTCACTGCCCTTCTTCACTACCACGAGCATGCGCTCCTGGCTTTCACTGAGGAGGATCTCCCAGGCCCGCATACCATCCTGGCGGGTGGGCACGCGGTCCAAGTGAATGTCCATGCCGCTTTCGCCCTTGGCGCTCATCTCGCTGGTGCTGCACGTGATACCGGCCGCACCCATATCCTGCATGCCGATGATGGCATCGGTCTGCGCCAGTTCCAACGAAGCTTCGAGCAACAGCTTCTCCATGAAGGGATCACCGACCTGCACGGCCGGAAGATCGTCCATGCTCGTTTCGGTGATGTCCTTGCTGGCGAAGGAAGCGCCGTGGATGCCGTCCTTGCCGGTGCTGCTACCCACGATGAAGACCGGATTGCCTTCACCATGACTGGTGGCACTGATGACACGATCGGTGCGCACGATGCCCACGCTCATGGCGTTCACGAGCGGGTTGGTGGTGTAGCAGGGATCGAAGTAGACCTCACCGCCGAGCACAGGCACTCCGAATGCATTGCCATAATCACCGATGCCCTTCACCACACCCCGCATGTGCCAACGGCTGCGCGCTTCGCTTCGGATATCGCCGAAGCGCAGGCTGTTGAGTTGCGCGATGGGGCGCGCGCCCATGGTGAAGATGTCGCGGTTGATGCCGCCCACGCCGGTGGCCGCGCCCTGGTAGGGCTCAATGGCGCTGGGGTGGTTGTGGCTCTCGATCTTGAACGCGCAGGCCCAGCCATCGCCGATGTCCACCAGGCCGGCGTTCTCCTGCCCGGCTTCGGCGAGGAGCTTGGGGCCTGATCGTGGCAGGGTCTTCAGCTGCACGATGGAATTCTTGTAGGAGCAGTGCTCGCTCCACATGGCGCTGAAGATGCTGAGCTCGGTGAAGTTGGGTTGCCGGCCGAGGATCTCCTGGATCTTGGCGAACTCCTCCGGGAGCAGGCCGAGCTTGCGGGCGGTATCCACGCCAGCGGGCGCGGTATCGGGGTTGACGGTGGTGGTGGACATGGTGCGGGTGGCAAAGGTACCGATGGACGGGTTGACCGAATGCGTAGGTGGAAGCGAACGCAGGGTCCTACCTTGGCAGCATGGCAGGCGTGGTCTTGGCGGCGGTGTATGCGGGGCTCCTCCTCTACCTTCTGGGTCGCTGGCGTGGCGTGGAGGTGGAGGGCTTGGGCCCACGTCGCACGCAACTTCTTTTCCTGTTGAAGGTAGGGGCTGGTGCAGCGCTGTGGGCGATCTACACGTTCATCTACCCCGATCGGGCGACGGCCGACCTGTTCAAGTACTTCGATGATGGCATGGTGATGTACGGAGCCCTGCCAGAGGCCCCCATGGACTATCTCAGCATGCTCTTCGCTGCGGGCAACGATGCCCCCCATTTCGATGTCACGTACTACCAGCGGATGAACAACTGGTACCGGGCGTTCGAGACGGGCTTCTACAACGATGCGCATACCATGATCCGGTACAACGCGTTCCTGGGTCTGTTCTCGTTCGGACACTTCGCTGTACACGTGGTCCTTGCGGCGGGGCTCGCCACCTGGGGAAGTATCATGCTGTATCGTGCACTGCACCTGCTGGTGCCGCACGGAACGAACGTCCTTCTGGTCGGGATCTTCCTGCTACCCACGGTGTTGTTATGGACCAGCGGCGCCTTGAAAGAGAATCTCCTTATCGCAGGGTTGGGTGCCGCCCTATGGGGCCTGTGCGCAGGTGCTACGGCCTCACCAGCACAGCGTTCTTTGGCGTTGTTCTTCGGCATCTCGGCCATGCTGCTGGTAAAGAGCTACGTGTTCCTCAGCCTGCTTCCCGGAGCATTGGCCTGGTCGCTGAGCCAGGGTAGGCAGCAGCACACCTGGAGCTGGTTCGCCATGACACACGGGCTGTTGCTGACCGCAGTGCTGGTGATCGGACAGAACCCTTCGTTGAACGCACCGGAGATCTTAGCACGGCAGCAGACCGACTTTGTGAACATGGCGCGCGACGTGAAGGCGGGGAGCTTGGTGGACCTACCTCCCTTGAACGGAACCTGGGCCAGCCTGTTGCACGCCGCTCCCCACGCGCTCTACATGACCTTCATCTCGCCGATCGCGATGCTGGGCCATGGCGCATTGGGCACCCTCGCTGGTCTGGAGGGTATTGCGGTGCTTGTGCTTGCGCTGGTCATCACGATGCGGGGTGCCAAGGGCCGCACCGACCTTTCTGTCGCCTTGTGGAGTGCTTCGTTCGTGGTGCAACTGGGCCTGCTGATCGGATGGACCACACCAGTGATCGGGGCATTGGTGCGGTACCGCCTTCCCATCCTACCCTTCCTGCTCCTTGGCGCTCTGGCGCTTCGTGCACCGTCCACAACATCCACATCGGTCTCCTCATGACCACCCGCTCCTCCCTCCTATTGTTCACGGCCATTGCGCTGCTGGCCAACAGCTGCTCCTACCAGCACGAACAGGCCGACCTGGTACTGCATAACGGACAGTTCCATGCGCTCGACGAAGCGGACCGGACCCATCAAGCGATGGCCATCCGCGACGGCCGCATCGTGGAGCTTGGTGCCGAGCGGCAGATCCTGAACAAGTACAAGGCGGACCGCGTGGTCGACGTCGCGCAGGCACACGTGTACCCGGGCTTTATCGACGGGCACTGCCATTTCCTGGGCTATGGGCTCAATGCACTGAAGGCCGATCTGCATGGCTGCAAGAGCTGGAATGAAGTACTGCAGCGTATACAGGCACATGCTGCGGCCCACCCAGAGCAGACCTGGGTCCTGGGTCGGGGCTGGGATCAGAACCGTTGGCCTGACCGGACCATGCCGGATAACGAAGCGCTCAACGCCCTTTTCCCGGATCGGCCGGTGTTGTTGCAGCGGGTGGATGGCCACGCGGCGGTGGTGAACGAAGCGGCCATGCGCGCCGTAGGATTCGATGCTGGACAACCCATTGCAGGAGGTATGGCCGAAGTGCACAACGGCAGGCCTACGGGATTACTATTGGACAATGCGGTCGCGGTCTTCCAGCGCATCTTCGACCAAGCGGATGAGGCCACCAAACGTGCCGCACTGCTGAAGGCACAGGAGGATTGCTTCCGGGTGGGCCTCACGATGGTGGTGGATGCGGGGCTGGATGTGGGCACCATCGAACTAATAAGAAGCATGCAACGAGAGGGTGCTCTGAAGATGCGCGTGTATGCCATGGTGACGGATGCCCCGGAGAACCTGGCGCACTTCGAGAAGGCAGGCCCCATAAAAGAAGAACGGTTACAGGTGCGCAGCGTGAAGGTCTATGCCGATGGCGCATTGGGATCGCGGGGCGCACTGCTGAAGGCCCCCTACAGCGACCGCCATGACCATCACGGGCTGCAGCTCGCCGATCGCACACATTTCGCTGAGGTGGCCGCATGGTGCAAAGAGCACGCATTCCAGATGAACACCCATTGTATCGGGGACAGTGCGAACAAGCTGCTTCTCGACGTGTACGGCGAAGTATTGGGAGGCACCAACGACCTGCGCTGGAGGATCGAACATGCACAGGTAGTATCTCCGGAAGACCGTCCACGCTTCGCACAATACAGCATCATACCCAGTGTTCAACCGACACATGCCACCAGCGATGGACCCTGGGCTGGGGATCGTCTTGGACCTGAGCGCATCGCCCATGCTTATGCGTACAAGGACCTGCTCCGCACCTTGGGCATGGTAGCGCTGGGAACAGACTTCCCCGTGGAAGGCATCGATCCTCTGGCGACCTTTCGCAGCGCTGTTCTGCGCCAGGATGGAAGCGGATGGCCGGAAGGAGGATATCAGCCTGAGAACGCGTTGACGGCAATTGAAGCCTTGCGTGGCATGACCATCTGGAACGCGATCGCCACGTTCAACGAGGCCGACCTGGGCACCTTGGAGCCCGGCAAATGTGCCGACCTGACCATCGTGAACGCCGACCTGGCAAAGGCCGATGTCACACTACTGGATAAGACACAAGTGTTGGCCACCTACATCGCGGGCGAACAGGTGCGGTGATCGATCTTTGTAGCACACATGAGCACTGGAGCGTTCGTCATTTCCCTCGACTTCGAGCTGTTCTGGGGCATGCGCGACAAGCGAACGCTGGAGGAATATGGTGCTCATATCCGGGGCGTTCGTTCAGCCCTTCCGCGCATGCTCGATGCGTTCGAACGGCACGGTGTGAAAGCCACGTTCGCCACGGTGGGACTGCTCTATCATAGTGAACTGAACGAGCTCATGCGGTCCATCCCGGCTGTGCGACCAAGCTACCGCAGAGCCACCTTGTCCCCTTATAACGGTCATCTCGACACCCTTGGAGCGAACGAGCAGGAAGATCCCCACCATTACGGAGCCAGCTTGATCCGCTTGCTGCTGGAGCACCCGCAACACGAGGTGGCCTGCCATACCTTCTCTCACTACTATTGCCTGGAGGAAGGGCAGACCGCTGATCAGTTCAGAGAGGATCTGCGCGCTGCTGAGCGTGCCGCGGAGATCTTCGGTGTGAAGCGCCATAGTCTGGTGTTCCCTAGGAACCAGTTCAACGCAGCCTACCTGGCCATCTGTCGAGAGGAGGGTATTGTGGCGTATCGCGGTAATGAGACGAGCTGGTTGTATGCTGCACGCAACGCCGAAGAGGAGTCGCTTATCAGACGAGGCTTACGCTTGTTGGACACCTGGCTTCCATTGAGCGGAGCGAACGTACATGCAAAGCCCACGGGGCAAGAGCTTCCCATCAATGTGCCTGCGAGCCGCTTCCTGCGACCGTTCGATCCGCGCACGGCTTTTCTGGAACCGTTGAAGTTGCGCCGCATCACCACGGCCATGGACCAGGCTGCGAAGGAAGGCGGTATCTATCACCTATGGTGGCACCCGCACAATTTCGGTGCCCACCTCGAACAGAACTTGCGATCACTGGACCATGTACTCGCGCATTACGGACGGCTCCATGATCGACAGGGGATGATGAGCATGACCATGCAAGAAGTGGCAGCGCAAGCTCTGGGTCGACGCAAAAGCGATCCCTAAGCCCTTCGGTGAGGATGACCTTATGAACGTGTCGCCTGGCCCAACTTCAGCACGATACGATCGATCTGCAGCACATGGCGCGTCTGGTGCGCAATGGGGAACCGGAACGCGTCGCCGATCCGGAAGCGGATGA
Source organism: Flavobacteriales bacterium (assembly GCA_025455765.1). Lineage (GTDB taxonomy): Bacteria > Bacteroidota > Bacteroidia > Flavobacteriales_F > PHOS-HE28 > PHOS-HE28. The sequence continues at coordinate 5,245 of JALOLX010000103.1, forward strand.
CCGGTCCTAGCGTGCTGGTGATACGCGGCCCTTCAAGTCCGCGCAGCCGCGCCAGTTCCAGCATGGCATGGAACCCATCGAGCATCTCCGTGTAGGTCTTCCATACCTGGTCCTGATCAGCTGCCGTGACCAGGCTGGTGCGTGCGGGGTCGAACATGCGCAGCGTGGCCATTGGCATGGGGATGGTGCCATCCGCACGGGGTGTCATGGCACGCACACTGAAGTTACCGATGGGCCCGGACTTGAACACATCGGATCGCTTCAAGCGTACACCGGGATCATCATAGATCCGCCGCAATGCACGGTAATAGTGGCCGCTGCTGAGGTTCATGTGCTGTACCACCTCCATCACGCTCCATTTCCCGGGCTGCGGGTGCGCGAGGATAAGTTCGGCGGGCAATTGACGGGTGGCCGCAGCGTGGGCCGATTGCGCGACCAGCTCACGTTGCAAGGCATTGATGAGGGTGGTGGTATCGAAGGTCCGACGCATGGCGCAAAGCTACCGGGGCCCACTGTGGCACGCGCTTGATCTAAATCAAGAAGCGCTCAGCGCACCCGGGCGCGCAGTCGGCTGAAGGTCTCGGGTGTCATCCCCAGATAGGAGGCGATATCCTTCTGCGGCACCAGTTGGAG
>JALOLX010000104.1 GCA_025455765.1 Flavobacteriales bacterium
GTTCCGAAGGTTACGTCGCGGTTGTGATCACGACCGAAGACATCGCAGAACAACATGGCCTGCCGATTTTGGGTGTCATTCGCGGTGTCGGCATGGCGTCCGACGGCAAAGGTCGCAGCCTCTGGGCGCCGCGCATGGAGGGCCAGGTGCTGGCACTTCAACGAGCATACTCCGCGGCCGGTGAACTGGAGCCGCTCGACATTGACTACATGGAAGCTCATGCGACGAGCACGCAACTGGGTGATGCGACCGAGTTGGAGACTCTGCGACATCTGGCAGACCGCAGTCCATCCTTTCAGCGTCGCCGCGCTCGAAATCATGGCGTGGCGGATCGATTGTTGCTTGGCAGTGTGAAATCAAACATCGGTCACACGCTGGAAGCTGCCGGATTGATCGGACTGGTCAAAGTGCTTCTGTCGATGCACCGAAACCAGGTGGCGCCATCGTTGCTTACATCAAGAAAGCATGTGCCTAAGAACTGGGCGTAGAACTGCTCAAATACCACGACGACGTTGGCTACGCCTTGGCAATCAACGGGTTGGGCCATTTGAACGAACGCATTTTGGTTCGTGCCATCGCCCCCAAGTGCATCACTATCGAACATCGCGAATCCGTTGGCGGCTGTTGTAGAGGCGATCGGATCAATTGCAAATTCCCCGCTGGGCCCGTTAGTCCCGATCACCCAGCTGTCGGTGTTGCCATCCACATTGCCGAATTCCCAAGTGCTTGCGTCGGAAAAATCGTCGCACCAGATAGCATTACCACGTTCAGCATTGCTGCCGTTGTTCACCCGGTCCAGGGTGGGCTTTAAGCGGAACTCCCGGGGGAGCTGCGTCTTCGACTGAGCCATCACGCCGCCTCCGGCGATGAGAAGGCCCAGAACGGTCGAGTAGATCTTGGTCATGGGTCGTTGAGGGTTGTTAGAGGCTTTTATACCGCACCAAAGATACGGCCCTTGTTCGCTCCGGCCCTCGCTTGGGACGTGCCGTTCCTTGGGTTCTTGCTTGCCAGAGGACCAACGCACCGGTACGAACGACAGAACCCCGTCCATTCGCGATGGACGGGGTTCTGAGCTGGAATGCGTTCGCTTAGTGCAGGGCGATGCGCTGCTGAGCGGCACCGTTGGCTCCGTTCACCTGGAGCGTGTAGAGGCCCTTGGCCAGATCGCTGAGGTCCACCATGGTGGTGCGGTTGACCACGAAGCTGCGCACCAGGGCACCGGTGGCGTCGAACAGATCAGCCTGCTGCACACCATCCTGGCCCAGTTCGATCTGCACCAGACCCGTGCTGGGGTTGGGGAACACTGAGATGGTGTTGTTGCTAGCATTGGTTCCTACACCGCCAATGATCTCTGTGATGAGACGGACGGCCATGGCATTGCCATTCGTGAACACTTGGTCACCCGGAACAAAGATGACGCTGGCCAACGCAGGCTGTGCCACGGTCAGGTCATCTTGGATGCGGATGGTGCCTGCACCTGCATTGCTATACAGCGTAAGGGCGGCGTAGTAAGCACCAGGTTGCAGGACTACGGGAGCATCGAATAGCAGGTTCACGTTCCCAGCGCTGACATCGCTAGCAACGATATCATAGGCTGGGCTTTCCACCACAGGACTGCTAAAGTTGGCCGGGTTCCCGAGAACACTGGTCGTGTCGTAGATCTCCGCCGTTACATAGCCTCCTGCACTGCTGTTGCCGGTGAGCAGGAACTGCACACCGTGAACGGTCTGGGGAGCAATGATCTCGTAGTACACCATGACCTTCAAACCATCTTCGGCGTCGGCGAATGAGTTGGTGCCCAAGGAGCCGATCGTGGAGCCGCCGGGATGGATGCCAATGCCGTCCATGCCATAGAGGGCGTTGTTCACTTCAAAGGCACGCACTTCGCTGTTGTTCGTCACGTTCGCATCGCTTTCCTGCTGGTCGCTGGTGGCGCTGAAGGTGGCGGTGTACAGACCGGGCGCAAGGGAGGGCACAGTGGCGAACTCCTCCATGAAGACAGAGGTGTTCGCGGCCAGGTTGCCGATGGTGGAAGTAGCGCTGAACGCTTCGTTGCTGGACTCGTCCTGCACCAGCATGTTGGCTACAACGCCGGTCTGTGGAAGTGAGCCATCGTTCTTTACCTCGCCACCCACGAGCATGGTGGGGTTGAGCTGGCTGGGGGGGATGCGGTGGTACTCCTCACCGGTGCCGGTGTTGGAGAGGTAGGCGCCCATGGCCATCAGGTCGTACTGGAACTGCTCCACGATGGCGATGTTGTCCACCTGCCAGCCGTAGTCCCACGTAGAGGTGTAGCGGAAGCGCAGGCGCACAAAGGAAGGGTTGGCGGCCACCCATTCCGAGATGTTCACCTCGATCACTTCGGGATTGGGACGGCCTTCGCGCCCCACACCAGCATTGATCTCCACTTCATCCCATGTAGTGCCGTCATCGGTGCTCACACCTACGAAGCAAGCGTCGAGTTGGAACTCTTGGAAGTACTGCTCGAAGCGAACGCGTAGGTTGGCCGGGGCCTCGGAAAGATCGATAGGAGGTGAGATCAGCGACGCATCAGTTGACTGACCGCCTACACCGTCGAAATCGTCATCGATGATGGCCCAGCCGCTGGGGGTGCTGGTGGCCAAGGGTGGCACAGGATAGGTCGATGAGGTCGGGCCTGGGCCAACGTTCGTCCACTTCCAGTCCACTACACCGACCGTGGTTTCGGCAGACCAGCCGTTGAGGCTCTCGTCGAAGCTCTCCGAATAATAACTGACCCCTTTGGTGTGGCCGTTCAGCTCAGGCGCTGCGGTGAACCGCGCGGGCTGGAGTTGTGCACTGGCAGCGAAGGGCGCCAGCAATAGGAATGAGGCGTACAGGTTCTTCATGCGTTGAGGGATTGAGGCACGAAGATAAACGGACGCGACACTTGTTCAGCACGAAAAAAGCCCCGGCATCGCCGGGGCTTTCTTCGATCTGGGTCGCCGATGCGATCACTCCACCGTCACGCGCTCCACCATGCTGCCCGTCTCGTTGAAGACGCGCACCATGTAAACGCCCTTGGCGAGCTCGGTGAGGTCGAGGGTGGTGCTGCCAGCGAAGGTGGTCTGTCCTACCACTGCGCCCAACACATTGGTCACTTCCACGTTATGGGTGCCAGCGTTGGTGGTACGCACGTTCACCACACCATTGGTGGGGTTGGGGAACATGGTCACACCTTCCAGTGCGTCGTTCTCGTTCACGGCCACCGTGTTGGAGAGGAGCATGCGGATCGACGTACCGTTACCGTTGGTGAACACTTGGTCGCCGGGGATGTAGATCAGCGTCATCGCGTTCGGCTGGGGTACGGTGGCATCGTCAAGGATGCGGATGCGGCCAGCGTTCTGGTTGCTGAAGAGGGTCACTGCAGCGTAGTAGGCGTCCGGGCTGAGGGTCACGGGGCTGTCGAAGAGCACGCGTACACGGCCAGCTGCCACGTCGTCAGTGGTCAGATCGTAGGCCACGCTCTCCACGATGGGGTTGGTAACGATGTTGCCGAACACATCTGCGGTGTCGAGGATGCTGACCGTTACATAACCACCCACCTGAGTGTTGGCGGTGCTGAGGAATTCGATACCGTACACGTCCACGCTCTCGTCGATCTCGTAGTAGTTCATCACTACCAGACCATCGGCTGCGTCGGTGAAGCTGTTGGTGCCGATCGAACTGAGGATCTCGTAACCGGGGGGGTGGTTGCCGATCCCGTCCGCGCCGTAGATGTCCTGATTGATCTCGAACACGCGGAGGAAGGTGTTGTCGCTGCCGTCGTTGTCCTCGGCATCAGCGCTCACCGTGAAGGTGGCGGTATACACGTCATCGGGAAGGTCGGCAGGCACGGCGATCGCCTCTTCCAGGGCATCGGTAGCGCCGGAAGCGAGGGTTGCGATCGTGCGCGAGGCGCTCATTACTTCGGTTCCAGCGCTGTTGGTCACGCTCACGTTGATCACCACGTTGGTCTGGGCTTCGCTACCCGAGTTGGTGATGGTGCCACCCATGAGGATGGTCTCCTGCAACTGAGGGTAGGGCATGCGGCCGTATTCCTCACCAGCACCGGTCTGCGTGACATAACCGTCGTTCATGGTGAGGTTGTTCGGGAACAACTCCACGATCTGCACGTCATCGATCTGCCAGTGGTAGTGCGATGCGTTCGGGTTGTGTTGGAAACGGAACTTCACGCTGCCAGCATTGCCAGCGATATCGTTCGAAATGTTCTGACGGATCTGGGCCGAGTTGTTGTCATCATTGGCATTGAACACGCCGTTGATGGCATAGCTGATCGGCCAGGTGGTACCACCATCAGTGCTGATCTGCAGCGCGTGCGGCGAAGCGGCAGCGCAGCACCAGCGGAAGCGGTGGGTGAACACGATCTCCACGAAAGGCGTCGCGCTCAGGTCGAGCACTGGGCTTTCCAACGCAGCATCCCAGCTCACTGGGGCAGCCACGATGACAGGAGGATCTACGTTGAAGTTGGTATTGGCGGAGTCGCCGTTGAGGATCATGAACCCATTACCAACAGTGGGCGAGTTGATGATCTGAGAGGCTGCGCTGAAGGCACCGATAGGACCAGTGGTGGTGAAGCGCCACATGGCAGCGTTAGGACCGGTGGCTTCCCAGGAGCCGAAGCCGTTGTTGCCGTCGAAGCCATTGGCGAAGTCCTCCGAGAAGACCACGTCGCGTTGGCCACCAACGTTGGCGGTGTTGGCCGGGCGGTTCACTTCGGCACCAGCCTTTTCCAAACGGATCGGCTTGGTCACTTGCTGTGCCATGCTCGACCCGGCGATGGCCACAGCCATCATTGCAAGAGTGTAGCGTTTGTTCATTGTTCGCTTGGGTTTTTCAAGGATCAGGATCACGAAGTTAAGGAAGAACTTGGGACGTTCGGTTGGGCAGGACACAAAAAGTGACCCATGGCCCGGTCGAGAGTTCCCGTCATCCTTTGGTGCCTACCGGTGTGTGAACAGCGCGATGCGCTGAACGTGACGCCCTTCTGAAGTGGAAACCGCGACCAGGAACACACCGGACGGCTGTTGCCCGACCGGTATGGTCAACTGGTCGGTCCCTGCCGCCATGCGATGGGTGTGCACCACGCGACCAGAACCGTCGAGCAGAGTGACGTCTGCCGCGAGCTGTGCGTCCATGCGCTGTACGACAAGGTCATTGCCTGCTTGGAAGGTCAACGGGGCGTCAAGTCGTTCGTCCGCATCGGCCATACCCACACCGACCTCTTCAAAATGAAGCCGAAGCATCGGCGACCTTTCGATGTAGTCCACATCGAGGAACGGCCCTTCCAAGACCACGGCGGCACCCGGAGCAATGGGGCCTGTGCAGCGCACTTCCAAGCGGTCAGTTGCTCTCACGCTCTGGACCCCGAAATGGACATCACCACTGATCGAAGCGCCTTCGAACGGCAGGAAGATCGGTTCACCGGCATTGATGCGCTGCAGGTCCTCCTCGGTGAGCGTGCGGCGCATACTGCTGTCGAGGAAGCTCAAGTTGCCGTCCATAATCATTCCCCTTACCGTAGTTCCGACGGTGCATCCACCACCCAAGATGACCGATACGCCGGTGGGCGACCGCTGTTCAGTGCTGAGTTCCGCGCGTGCGAGCACCACAAAGACCCCATCGCCCACCACACCGCCATCCTCCATGCCGGTGAACGAGGCCAATGCCCCATACCCATCCGCCCAGCCCGGGCCGGTAATGCGCATGCTCTCCTGCGCCGTGTTGTCCAGCACGTCCTCATCCGTCGCCTGGGCTTCCACAGCATAGCTGATCGACAGCTCACCTACTGCGCTCGGGGTCCAACCCGTGGCTACGCGCAGCAGCGCTTCCTCACCCGGCACCAGGCTGTCCATA
>JALOLX010000105.1 GCA_025455765.1 Flavobacteriales bacterium
ACCGCTCGGTGGAAGGGCTGTTCAGTACGCTTTGGCGCTTACGCGCAGCGCCCCGCCCCGCCGTGAAGGCCGAGAACCGCTACCTGTACGAGGGCGCCATCGAACGCCGAGGCACTTCCGCATGAACGCACGCTTGGAGATCAGTGTCGTGGTGCCTGTATACAATGCAGCGCCCTTCCTTGCGGATGCCGTGCGCTCCATCCTGGCACAGCCCGAAGTCCTCGAGGTGATCCTCGTCGAGGATGGCAGCAAGGATGCCAGTCTGGAGCGTTGCCATCAGTTGGCGGCCGACCATCCACGGATCAAGGTCTTGCAACACCCCGGCGGCGGCAACCGAGGCGCTGGTGCATCCAGGAACCTGGGCGTGGCAGCTGCATCCTGCACCTACATCGCCTTCCTCGATGCCGACGACCGCTTCGTGCACGAGCGCTTTGCTGCTGAACGAAGGTTGCTCTCCGGTATCGATCCGCCCGACGGTGTATACGGTGCCATCGGTGTCCATTTCCACGATGACGAAGGTGCTGCGCGCTACACGGAGCAGATCGGGCAATCCCTGACCACCATGCACGAAGCCCTGGCCGGTCCCGCCCTGTTCAACGCGCTCACAGGCGCCTATGGCTACAAGGGCCATTTCAGCCTGGACGGCCTCACCATTGCGCGAAAAGCCTTGCTGGCTTTACCCGGGCCGTTCAATACGCGGCTGCGCCTACATCAGGATACTGAGCTGATGATCCGCTTGGCCTACCACGCGCACTTGGTACCCGGCATACTGAATGAGCCTGTGGCGCTGCGCGGCGTTCATCGCAACAACCGCATCACGGGGTCGGGTCTGGGGGCGGCAAGCCGCTCGCTGATGTATGAAGCGCTTCACCAATGGGCGCTCACGGTGAAGGTGGACCGGCAGGTGAAAGCCCACTTCCTGGCCCGGTGGACCCAGCATCGCGCCGAAGCTGCACAGACCTGGTCCGACCGTTGGCGGACCTTTCGGCATGTCTTGCGACACCCTCAGGTGCTCGCGAATTTCCCAGCGCGGCAAGCGTTCGTTCAGGCCTGTTTTGGCTGGTCGGGGTTGCTGGGGCGCCTGGTGAACAAGCTGGCCATGATGCGCTATCCCGCCGGCACCAGCGAACGATAGAGCGTCAACACCGCATCCGCCGACCGTTCCTGGGTGTACGCCTCATCAAGTGCGTTCAGCGCCGCCCCCCCCATTTCAGCTGCCCGCTGGGGATCGATGACCAACTGCTCCATGCAACCGGCCAGCTCGTCCGCACCACGTTCGTAAAGGAGTCCGGTGACACCGTGCACGATCAGATCAGCAGTAGCGCCCGAGCGGTGACCGATCACCGGCCTGGCGTTCAACATGGCCTCGATGGTGGTCCTGCCCAGCGCTTCGTATCTTGAACAGGTCAATGCTGCATGTGCACGGGCGAACACGGCGTGTACGTCCTCTACATAGCCCAGCAGCTCCACCTGGTCCTCCAGACCGCATCGCTTCACCTCTTCGTGGAGGGCTTCCACCTGTCCATCACCGGCGATGATCAAGCGGGCCCGGACACCGTTGTCGCGCAGCAATTTGAGTGCGGCCACTGCCTCCGACTGTCCCTTGCGCGGATGGACCAGACCGACCTGTGCAAAGGTGAACACCCCCTCAGCGACCGAGCAGCCACCCCTGCTTCTCTCCCGCTCAAGTCGGCTGGCTGGAAAGACAGCATTCCCAATGGTGTGGATCAATTCAGGCCGAACTCCGGCACCGATCAGGTCCCGCTCCACTACCCGCGAAATGGCGATGATGGCTGTGGAAGCGTTCAACGCGCGCTGGTAGCCGGACGGGCCACTATCGGGGACAAGACCATAGTGTGCACGAGGTAGTTCACGGATGTGCCAGACCACTGGCAACGAGACGGACCGCAACAGCGCAGGCACCACACCGACCACGACACTGTTGGCATGTACCAATTCGATGCGATGCGCGCCAAGCAACGCGCTGATGGCACGCGCGGCCTCCCTGTTGCGGACCGCGCGGGCACGGGCAGAATGCCGTTGTTCCCAGCGTTGGAGCAACCGATGGTACCACCGTCCACTGGCGTGCGGCACGCTCATCCAGGGCTCGAACGGCACGATCTCCACTGCCACACCCATGGCTCGAAGCCGCTCTGCAAAGGGTCCGTTCAAGGGAAGGACCACCAACGGATCCACCCCGTGCGCACGAAGCTCCTGTAGAATGTCCAGGAGGCTCAGGTTCGCACCGTAGAGCTCAGCGTAATGGGTGATGTAGGCAACACGCACGATAGGGCCTTCAACGGATGATCGGATGGGCCTACATGGCAAGGTGGTCGTTCCGGCCCAAGCGCCACATCCAAGAACCCAAGGTACGTGCCACACGCCCATCGCCGAACAACTCGGCCAACAGGTGTTCCCGGAACCTTACGTAACGCAACATTCCTATATGTGACAGCACGGCGGACAGAAGCGACCAACGCGTACGCAGCCCTGCCTTGCCCGCCCAGTACAAGGATCGCACACGCAGAACATCCAACCGCTCACCAACGATGCGCTGCGCTCTGGCCCAGGACAGAAGTTCTGCGTACAGCAGGCTTCGACTGGCGGAAAGATCGTTGGAGGCCGTGATCCGATTGCGGGCATGTACCCAACGGACAGCGATGGGCACGTCGATACTGCCTGGATACAACCGGCATGCGAAGGCCAATTGCAGTACGAAGCAGGTATCCTGGTGCAAGCGGAGCAGGGGATGGAAGGGGCCTGGCACTTGTTCCAATGCCGATCTGCGCACCGTGAGCGCGTCCAAGTGGAAGTAGCCCGCTCCGCGCGTGATGCCCAAGAGCGTATCGAAGAGCTCTTCCGGAGGCACGTTGCGATGGACCGTGGTCACTGCATCGTTCGGCCATTGTTCGAGGAATCGCTCCTGCGCTGTTCCATCTGCGAACTCTGCGCGTGTGGCCCCATACACTCCGTCGGCATCCGGATACCGTTCGAACACCTGGGCATCCACTACAAAGCGCCCGGGCAGTAGGCGGTCGTCGGCATCCAGGAAGACAATGAACGGGCACCTGCTGTGCTGGTAGCCCAAGTTGCGCGCCACGGATACACCGCGGTTCTTCCCATCCGCATGTCCAATGACATTTACGCGTGGTTCCGTGCCAAAGCGCACACGGCAATGGTCGGCGGTGCCATCGGTGCTGCCATCGTCCGCGATGATCACTTCATGTACCTCGGCCAGATCCAGGGCTGAACGCACGGCATGCTCCACCACATCAACCCCGTTGAACACCGGGATCACCACGCTCACTTCCATGTGCAAGGGCTGTTCGACTATCGATCGAAGCGGAGCTGCCAGCCACCTTTTTCCAGGTAGAGGTAGGTGTGCTCGGCCGCTTTGAACTCCTTCGCCCACCGCTCGGCAATGGCGGTCTCATCTGGCCTGCCTCCATCATCGAGCACTACGGTCGTGCGCTTACCGAACCAACGTTCCAACAGCGGTACGGCCGGATAACGCGCCATGGACTGAATGTTCTCCGGCGGACCATCTATGACCACCAGGTCGATGGGGCCCGGTAGGTGCAGGTCGCGCAGATCATACCATTTCCAGGTCCGGCCGTCCAATTGGTGCTCCACCAACGGAGCATGGACCACCTCTGCCCACGCTTCCAGGCCATGAGCACGCAGGTTCTTCCGTGTCTGCTCCGCGTATGCGGCATCGTGTTCCAGCGCGATCACCATGCCGGCCCCCGCCCGCTTCAAGAGGTGCGCGATGAGCACGGTGGAGGTACCACTGCTGGCCTCCACCACCACGGACGGGCGTTCATCCAATACCACGTTCATCACATGGCGCAGCAGATCGGGAGAAGCGGCCCATTTGCGAGTGTAAGGAAGGGGACGCTCTGGTCGTAACGTGGTGAGGACGTTCAACAAGGCTTCCATCTGCCAATAGTCGTGCAAGGTGTTCTGCTGTACGGCAGCCACCGTGCGCTTCAATTCCCGGCGCTGCTCTTCCAGGATATAGTTGCGCTCCTTCACGAGCATGGACTTCATCCACAGCAGAACGGGCACCAATGCAGCCGCCAACACAGCCACGCCCACCAGCGCACCATCAGCGCCCTGCACGCCAGCCCATGCGGCCACACCGCATAGCGCAAGCCAACCCAGCAGAACGACCGACAACTTGGTGGATATGTGCTTCATGGGTACCGAACGTAAAGATGCAGGATCAGCGCGACCATTCTACAGTAGGGCGCACAGCACCACCCCATTCACCGATCCAGGTGCCTTGTCGCGGTCCCTCCTGGGTCTCAAAGATCACTGCTTCCGGAATGCGGAACCAGTGCTTGCTTTTGCGAATGAACATCAAGTTGATCCGATACGTGCCTGCGTTGAGCAGGCCACCGGGGATCGTACACACCACCTTGCTCCGACCCAGGGGCCACACCCGCTCACCCACCGTTTCGCTCAGGTCGCTGATGAAGGCCACGGCGTCAGTACCGGTACGCATGGAGAGGCGGATACCAATGTCATTGTCCGTGACGCCTGCATTCTCGACCTCGATCTCCACCCGGATGGGATCACTGATGCGCATGAGACCATCCTCACGCAGGGTACGCACAGAAACGCTGCGCACGCGAAGCAGCTCATCGCCCGGCGCGTCCTGGCCCGGCCACGATCGCTCCAGCACCTGAGCGGCATGCTCCATGACATACGCGCTCACCACTTCATCGGTGCCCCCTTGCATGCGCACCTTGCCCTTCTCCAGCCACAAGGCCTTGGTGCAAAGTCCCTGCACAGCGTTCATGCTATGGCTCACAAAGAGGATCGTGCGTCCTTGATCGGCTACACTGCGCATGCTACCGAGGCACTTGCGTTGGAACTCGGCGTCGCCCACCGCCAGCACTTCATCCACGATCAGGATCTCCGGCTCCAAGTGGGCCGCCACGGCAAATCCAAGACGGACCTTCATACCGCTGCTGTAGCGCTTGATCGGCGTATGGATATGGTGCTCGATCCCGCTGAAGGCGATGATCTCCTCCCGCTTGCGGTCGATCTCGGCACGGCGCATTCCCAGAATGGCTCCGTTGAGGTAGATGTTCTCCATCCCCGTGAGCTCGGGATGGAACCCTGTACCCACTTCCAGCAGGCTCGACACCTTGCCTCTCATGGCGATGCGCCCTTTGGTGGGCAGGGAGATGCGCGAGAGCAACTTCAACAGCGTGCTCTTGCCCGCCCCGTTACGGCCGATGACACCCAGAATGTCGCCCTGGTCCAAGGCGAACGTGACACCTCGGAGCGACCAGAACGAGTTGCCCGCCCGTTGCCCATGCGCCGCCGCTTCCACATCCATCCGGGGATCGGGCCTGCCGCGCAGCGATGCCCAAAGGGCCTTCAGTTCATCGCTCAACTGCGACGCACCGATCACACCCAGCTCATAACGCTTGTGCACATCCTCCACTTCGATCACCCTACGTCCGCTCATATGATGTCAGCGAATTTGCGCTGGGTGCGCTGGAACACGATGAGCCCGATCGCCATTACGACCACACTGAACAGCACGGGATACCACAACGTGCTCCAGTCCATGGGTGTGCCCAACAAGGATGCGCGGAACCCCTCGATCACCGGGGTCATCGGGTTGGCTGTGACCAGCTGATGCGTGATCGTGCCCGGCTTGGCCATCGAAAGGGGGAAGATGACGGGGCTCATGTACATGAGCAGTTGCACCACAAAGCCGATCAAAAAGCCCAGGTCACGGTATCGCACGGTCCACGCCGCCACGAGCAGACCGATGCCCGATCCGGCCAACAGTT
>JALOLX010000106.1 GCA_025455765.1 Flavobacteriales bacterium
GAGGCCCAGCCCGCCCGCACGGGCAACGGCAGCGACCTGGCAGTGGGCACGAAGGCTGAAGAGGAAGTGGTGCGCAACGAGGAGCTGATCGTGGAGCCGAACAAGGTGACCACGGTGGTGAAGTTGGACCGAGGCGGCGTGGTGACCGAGTTCCGCAAGGTGTACCACAAATGGGGCGGCACCTTCTACTTCAAGGATGGCGCGCCGTGCACCCAGCTGGCCTACGAACAGGAAGCGCGCGCCGAGCAGCTCGCCGGCACCGATACCCGCTGATGCGGGGCGCCGCATCTTTGTGGCATGACCGGTAAGCGCTACCTGCGCGATGGCCGCGCGCCGATCCCCGCCGATGAGCGCACCAGTGCGGTGATGAGCCGGATCCGCGCACGGAACACCGGTCCCGAACTGCGCCTGCGATCAGCCTTGCGAGCGCTGGGCCATACCGGCTACCGCCTGCATGTGGCCGGACTGCCCGCTCGGCCCGATATCGCCTTTGTGGGCCGCAAAGTGGCCGTGCTGGTCCATGGCTGCTTCTGGCACGGCTGTCCGCATTGCACACCGGCGCGGCCGAAGAGCCACCGCAGCTTCTGGAACGCCAAGCTGAAGGCCAATCAGGAACGGGATGCCCGGAAGCAACAGGCGCTCGAGGACCTCGGCTGGACCGTGATCGTGTCCTGGGAATGTCGCATCAAGGCCGATGCAGCGGGCGAGGCGGCCAGGGTCAGTGAAGTGCTGATGCGCAACCTTACTTCCGGCCGCGCAGCCGGTTGAAGAAGCGCTTCTCGAAGGCCCAGAAGAAGCTGAACTGCCCCAGCAGTGCCCCGTAGATCAGGAGGATGAGGTTGTACACCGGCAAGATCAGCAGGTAGTACAGAAAGCTCACGCCCCAGCCCTGTGGCCCTTCACCGGTGAAGAACGCCAACACCGGATGTTTAATGAGCATCACGGTGGTGCCGGTAAGCGCGAAGACCAGCAGGATGACCAGCACACGCCCCGGCGAAACGCCCCAGCGCACGGCAAGCCGTTGCATCCAACCGGAAGGAGCGGGTTCAGGGGCGGCCATGGAGCGTACGTTCAATCAACCCACTCCGCGAGGAAGAGGTTCGTTTCCCGCGTGCCTTTGTTGTTGCGGTTGCTGCTGAACACCAAGTGGCGGCCATCGGGGCTGAACACCGGGAAGGCATCGAACGTATCGCCGAAGCTCACCTGCTCCAGCCCGGTACCATCCACATTGATCATGTAGAGCGTGAAGGGAAAGCCCCGCTTGCTCTTGTGGTTGCTGGCAAAGAGGATCTTCTCGCCGCTGGGGTGCCAATAGGGAGCCCAGTTGGCCTGTCCCAGGTCGCTCACCTTGCGCATGTCGCTGCCATCGGCGTTGGCCACATAGAGTTCCATGTTGGTGGGCGTCACCAGGCCCTCCTTCAGCAGTTGCTTGTACTCGGCGGCCTCCTCGTCGCTCTTCGGACGACTGGCGCGCCACAGCAGCTTGGTGCCATCGGGGCTGAAGAAGGCACCGCCATCATAGCCCAGCGTACTGGTCACACGCTTCACGTCGCTGCCATCGATGTTCATCGTGTAGAGGTCGAGGTCGCCATCGCGCATGCTGGTGAAGACGATGCGATCACCGGTGGGGCTCACGGTCGCTTCCGCATCATAGCCTTCGGTGGTGGTCAAGGGACGCACGATGCCGCCCTTCAGGTCGCTCACGTAGATGTCGAACGTAGGGTAGATGGGCCATACATACTTGCCATCGCTGCGGCGCTCGGGCACAGCGGGGCAGGCGTGGCCACCTTGGTGCGTGCTGGCGAAGAGCACCAGCGAATCGCCAGGAAGGAAGTAGCTGCACGTGGTGCGACCGCCGTTGATGCTGAGCTTGGTGGGTGGGGTCGCACGCAGATCATCGGTGAAGGGGTTGAACACGTAGATCTGATCGCAGCTCTCGCCCCAAGCCGGATTGTTGGCCTGGAAGATCAGCCGATCACCGGAGAAGCTCCAGTAGGCCTCTGCGTTATCGCCGCCGAAGGTGAGCTGCTTCAGGGTGCGGAAGTGCTTCTCCTCGGGGTGGATGAGGCTGTCGGTGCGGGTGCTGTCGGTGGTGGCCGCAGTGGTGCTGGAAGGGTCGGTGGGGGCGGGGGAGCCACAAGCCACCAGGGCCAGGGCGAGCAGAGCAAGAGCGCGCATACGGTGCTTCTGTGAATGAGGGCGCGAAGGTACCGAGCTGATCGTCAGGTCACGGTCATGATCGTACTGGCCTTCCTGCACTCGTTCTGTCGGAGCACAGTTCATGGATGTCCTTCCGGTCGTAGCTTGTGCGGACCATGATCGACGAAGGACCCGTCAAAGGGCGCGGCACGGGCCTGCAGGTGCATAACCGGTTCCTGGCGCAGGAGCGAGGTGTGTTCGAGGAGGAAGGTGTGGATGACGTGGAGCACGAAGCCACGCCCACGCGCTACATCGAGACGCATCCGCGCAGCATTGTCAATGCGGTGAACAGCCCCGACCTGCCGTTCACCTGGAGCCTGAACCCCTACCAGGGCTGCGAACACGGCTGCAGCTACTGCTACGCGCGGCCCACCCACGAATACTGGGGCTACAGCGCCGGTCTCGATTTTGAGCGGGTGGTGCTGGTGAAGCGGAACGCCCCCGAACTCCTGGAGATCCGGCTACGGGCCCGCAACTGGGATGCCGCACCCATCATGATCGCCGGCGCCACCGACCCGTACCAGCCCGTGGAACGCAAGGAGGGCCTCACGCGCAGGCTGCTGGAAGTGATGAACACCTTTGGTCAAGCGGTCGGTGTCATCACCAAGAACGCCTTGGTGCTCCGCGACCTTGATCTGCTCGCTCAACTGGCGGAACGCAACCTGGCGAGCGTGGCCATCAGTCTTACCACGCAGGATGAAGCACTGCGACGGATCCTCGAACCACGCACGAGCAGTGCGGTGTTGCGCCTGCGGGCCATCGAGCGCTTGTCGGCGGCCGGTGTGCCCGTTCATGCCATGATCGCTCCCATCATTCCAGCGCTCAATGAGCCTGAGGTTCCCGCCCTCCTCAAAGCTGCTGCCGATGCGGGTGCGCGAAGCGCAGGCTATACCATCCTGCGCGCCAATGGGACCGTGGCACCGATCTTCTCCGACTGGCTACACACCAATTTCCCCGATCGTGCAGCGAAAGTGCTTGCCGCCACACGGGACCTGCACGGTGGCGAACTGCACGATCACCGTACGGGCAGACGGATGAAAGGGGAGGGTGTGCGTGCCGAAGCGATCGGCCGGGTGTTCCACGTGATGAAGCGCCGCTACTTCGGTGATGCCCGCATGCCTGCGCTGGACCGCAGCCAGTTCAAGCCACCGCCGCAGGGTCAGCTGGACCTGTTCCGATGAACGGCCTCGTGGCGATCGGTCGATGAATGCGGCCGTTAGCACTGCGGTCCGAGCGATACAGGCTGAGGCTCGTGAGGCGAAGTGTGGGCATCAGCAGCAGTCCTTCATGCTCCAGTACGTGCCTTTGTCCACCACGCGAACGGGCCAGGGTGATGTGCGGCCAATAGGGCTGAAAAGGCGAGGGCGCCACATCCAGCGCGCCGGCCAGTGCATGGTGCAACGCAGTGAGGCCGGGATGGGGAAGGAAGCGCACCCACCGCATGGAGGGAGCGGCTTCCGGCATGCTGCATAAGGTGCCCTCGCTCAGCGTGATGGGGGCGAACGAGGCGGCATGCGCTTCCACCGTAGCGAGCAGCGGGTCGCACGCTTCGGCCGGTCGTTCACCAATGAAGAGCGCGGTGACGTGCCAGGAGGCACGGTCCAGCATGCGCCATTGGTCGGGCCAGGTGGCCTGATCGATGTGCGCCGCCACCAGGGCAGTGTCCGCAGCTTGCAGACCACAGCCGATGAACAGGCGCATGGTGTTCGCTTCACTTCGCATGGAACACTGCGAAGATCGGCGCTCGCTTCATTGGTCCTTCGCTGGCACGAGTGCGCGCAGGTAGGCGTTGAGGGCGCGGCCACGGTCCTCCTTCAGCACGGTGTTGAGGATCGCCTTGGTGCGTGCATCCAGGATGCGGTCGCTGCTGCGGTCATGCGTACGGTCGATGTAACGCTTGCCTGTGGTGCTCATGGGGTGTTGTTTTGGTCATCACAAAGCACCATGAACACACCGCACGCTTCAATACTTCGATCGTGGTATTCCACGGTGTGATCATGCACGATCGCTTGTGCAGAAGCCGCCCGGCCAACTGACCGCCGTCATGGTATGCACGGGATACGTGATCGGAGGCAGCCTATGCTGATGGCGGTCGGATACCTTTGTCGCCATGCTCCGCGACCCGGCACTGCGCCCCTTCCTGCTGGTATGGCTGCTGTTCGTGGGGCTGTGCTCAGGGGCCATGCTGTGGTTGCCCGCGCTGGAACTGCATCGTGCGGCCAACGGTCTGCATACGCCGTTGCTCGATGCCGTGATGGCGCGGATCACACACCTCGCGGACGGGTTGGTCCCCACGGCGCTGGCCTTGCTGCTCTGGTGGTGGCGCGATCTGCGCAGCTTCCTGCTCATGGGCTTGGGTTGCGGCATCAGCGCGCTGATCACGCAGTTCCTCAAGCGAGGAGTGTTCGCGCACCTGGACCGCCCGGCCATGTTCCGCGATCAGCTGGCCGGGTTGCCGTGGGTGGATGGGGTGGAACTGCATCACCACTTCTCCTTTCCCAGCGGACATAGCACGGCCGCCTGGGCGATGTGCTGCGCGCTCGCGATCCTGATGGGACGCAGCTTCTGGTCGTTCGCGTTCGCGATCTTGGCTGCCGTGCTCGCCTACAGCAGGGTGTACCTCTCCCAACACTTCACGCAGGACATCCTCGTAGGTGCGGTGATCGGTGTGCTGACCACCGCAGCAGTGCATGCCTGGCTGTATCGTAGCCGCTTCAGCAACAAGCGCTGGCTCGATCGGCGCTGGCCCTGATCAGAACCAGTAACGCACACCCAAGGCCACGTCGAGGTCCAGATAGGTGGCGGGGATGAGCTCCAAGGTCGGCACCACTTCCAGGAAGAAGTCGAGCGGCAGACCATCCACGGTCATGTCCACACCAACGGGTATGCGCATGCCGATGCCCAGGCTGCCACGACCATCTTCGTACCAACGCCCACCGCGCCAGTAGCGCCCTCCGTTGTTCCAACTGCGCAGACGCATCCCGAGCCCGTAGTACAGGTCCAGCTGCACATCGGCATCCTTCACCAATTGCAGGTTCTGGAAGGTGTAGTCGCCATGCAGGTGCAAGTTGCGACCCCAAGGTCCCCACGCCAGTCCGAAGGTCAACGCCCGGTCGCCGGTGAGCCAATACTTGCCGTTGAGCCCGGTGGGGTCGCCCGCCATGATACCAATGCCGAAGCCGTCGCGCTGGGCGAAGGTAGAGCCAGCGAGCAAGAGCGGGAACAGGAGAACACAGATGCGCTTCATGCAACAAAGAACCGCAATGCTCGTGCCGTTCTCGTGATGATCAGCTCACACTTCATCAACGATCCACCGTCGAACATACTGCCCATCGGGGTCGTAGCGCTCGGCCTGCAGATCAGGGTTGAAGCGTCTTCCTTCGCGCGGATCGTTGCCCACACCAGCGAGGTATTGCCAGTTGCCCCAATTGCTGCACGGGTCGTAGTCCACCAACAGCTGTTCGAACCAGGCCGCACCCAGGCGCCAGTCCAGCCCCAGGTCATGCACCAGGTAGCTGGCCACGTTCTGTCGCCCGCGGTTGCTCATCCAGCCGGTGGCGGCCAGCTC
>JALOLX010000107.1 GCA_025455765.1 Flavobacteriales bacterium
CCGCAGGGACCTGCGCGAACTGCTCGCTGCACCCCGCGAACTGAAGAGCGTAAGCACCCTGAGCACGGATGTGGTGCGCACCACGGCCAACGTGATGGCGACCGACATCCAGGCCGAACTTAGCAGCCGACTGCCGTGAGGATCCTGCTCTCCTGCTTCATCCTGGTCGCCGCCCTGTCCTGCAAGGGCCGCAAAGAGGTGGTGCAGACCACGCCCGTGCCGGTGGCCCAGCGGCCTGCTTGGGTCTCCGCGCGACCGGTGGAGCCGGGCTACTACATCGGGATCGGCATGGCACCCAAGGGTCGCCCCGACCACCTGGAGGCTGCGAAGAAGAACGCGCTCAATGACCTGGCCAGCGAGATCAGCGTGAACGTGGAAGGCAACAGCCTCCTCTACACCCTGGACCGTAAAGGCCAGTTCAACGAGTCGTACACCAACAGCATCCGCACCACCACCAACGAACAGATCGAGGGCTTCGAGCTGGCTGATAGCTGGGAGAACGCCACCGAAGTGTGGTCCTATTACCGCCTTTCGAAGAGCGAACATGCCCGGTTGAAGGCTCAGCGCAAGGCCCAGGCCATCGGCACTGCCACGGACCTCTACCGCCGCGCGCTGGCCTCCATGGCGCAGGGCGATCTGCGCAGCGCGGTGGACCAGGACCTCCGCGCCATGTTGGCCATCAAGGCGTACTGGGGGGAGAACGATGTGGTGGATGTGGATGGCCGCCAAGTGCCGCTGGCGAACGAACTCTACGCTGACCTGCAACGGTTCACCGGTAGTGTGCGCTTCGCAGTGCTGCCCGAGCGCTGCACCCTCGACCTTGCCAACCGCTTCACCCGCGAGGTGCTGATCACCGCTACGCACCGCGCGGGTAGCAGCACCCAGGAGCTGGGCCAACTCCCCCTGCACCTCAGCTATCCGGGCATCAACGGCCTGGTGACCGAGTTGAAGGCCACGGACGCCGAAGGCCGTCTGCGCACCGCCGTGAGCCGGGTGGATCCCACACTGCGCGCCAAGGACCTGGTGGTGAAGCTGGACCTGGACCGCTTGGTGAGCCCCGAGCTGGAGCCCGCCTTGGTGAAGGCCTTGCTGGCCAGCCTTACCGCGCCAGAGCTGCGCGTGCCGGTGGACCTGGTAATGCCGCGTGTACACATGCGGAGCACCGAGACCAACCTGGGCCAACCGGTGGGCGATGCCGGCCTGGCCGTCGTGGTGCGTGAAGAGATGACCGCCCAAGGGTTCCGCTTCGTGGACCGGCCCCAGGACGCCGACCTGCTCCTTCAGCTCACCGCCTCCACGCGGCAGGGCGGTGAGTCGGCCGGCTTCTTCACCGCGTTCCTCGATGTCACCCTCAACCTGCGCGACCGCCGCACGGAACAAGTGCTATACGAAGGCGGACAGCAAGGCGTGAAGGGCGTGCAGCTCGCGTTCGACAAGGCTGGGCTGGATGCCTACAAGAAAGGCGCCGCCCAGGTACGCAAGGAACTCATCCCCGCTGCCATTCGCTCCATCTTCTAACATTGACGCGGAGTTCCGAAGTTTGGCACGCAATTGGAAAGAATACCACCAAGAGACACCATCAACGTCCCCGATCCCATGAAAACCTTGAACACCACCCGCCCTGTGACGGTGCTGATGACGGCGCTGATGCTGTCCGGTGCCATGACCGCCTGCAAGAAGAAGAAAGAGGTCGTCGCCACGCCGCCCCCCAATGGCGAAACGGAGATCACCGTGCTCTGCTCCGGTCCGGAGTTCTTCACCAACGACAAGGCCTTCCGCCAGAACGCCGTGGGTGAGAGCATGGACCAGATGACCGCCAAGAACAAGGCCCTCAGCGCCGCTCGTGGACTGCTCGCTGCTGACATCAACACCCAGATCAAGCGCGTGATCGACAACTACGTGAACAGCCGCGAGATGAACAACCGGGAAGAGGTGGCTGAGCGTTACGAAGGGCTTTCCCGCGAGGTGGTCGATCAACAGCTGAAGGGCGTGAAGACCATCTGCGAGCGCCAGGTACGTGTGGGTGGCAACGGCAACTACAAGACCTACATCGCCATCGAGCTCAGCGCCCAGGACCTGCTGGCCGCGTACAACGAGCGCCTCACCAGCGACGAGCGCCTGCGCGTGGACTACGACTACGAGAAGTTCAAGGAGACCTTCGAGGCCGAGATGAACAACATGAAGAAGTAACGGTCACCGACCGACCCACGAAAAGCCCCCAGCGATGGGGGCTTTTTGTTGTCCATACCGGATCTTTGTACCCCGTTCATCCGCCATGCGACCAACCTTGATCCGCACCGGTGCCTTGCTGCTGCTGCTCGCCGTGGCGGCCGGTGCCTTTGGTGCCCATGGCCTTCGGGCCCGCCTTACCCCTGAAGCGCTGGACCAGTGGCGTACTGCGGTGGAGTACCAGTTCTACCACGGCCTTGGACTCCTGCTGGTGGCCGCGCTCAGTAGCTACCTTCCTCTGGAGCGTGCGCGCTGGGTGCTTCGCCTCTTCAGCGTTGGCGTTGTGCTCTTTTCGGGGTCCATTTATCTATTGAGCACCAGGGACTTGACCGGGCTTCATGCCGCAGGGGCGGTACTTGGTCCGATCACCCCCATCGGCGGACTCGCCCTTATGGCGGGGTGGGGTCTATTGTTGATATCCGCTGGGAAGGGAACTGACCAGCGTTAGACACGGTGCCCCGGTTCGCCCTACTTTTGCACCCTCAATCCACAACCAAACGGACATGAACGAGTTCGGTCTGAAACCGAAGAACGCGGATCTCTCGAAGATCGGCCTTCGCCACCTCGGCGATGCATTCTGGAACCTGGAGCCCGCCGAACTGGTGGAGCACTCCATCCTCAACGGTGAAGGTGTGTTCGCGGACAGCGGAGCCCTCGCCATCGAGACCGGCGAGTTCACCGGCCGCAGCCCCAAGGACAAGTTCTGCGTGCGGGATGAAAAGACCGAGAACACCGTGTGGTGGGGTGATGTGAACTTCCCCTTCGAACCCGCCAAGTTCGACGCCCTGCACGCCCGCATGTGCGCCTACCTCATGGAGCGCGACGTGTACGTGAAGGATGTGTATGCCTGCGCCGACCCCACCTACCGCATGAACATCCGTGTGGTGGCCGAGAAGCCCTGGAGCGCACAGTTCGCTGGCAACATGTTCCTGCGCCCCACCAAGGCCGAGCTGGAAAGCTTCGAGCCCGAGTGGAACATCATCAATGCCCCCGGCTTCCGCGGTGATGCAGCCATTGATGGCACCCGTCAGCACAACTTCGCCGTGATCAACTTCAGCAAGAAGATGATCCTGATCGGCGGTACCGGGTACACCGGCGAGATCAAGAAGGGCATCTTCACCGTGCTGAACTACGTGCTTCCGCAGGAGCGCGGAGTGCTCAGCATGCACTGCAGCGCCAATATCGGTGAAGCTGGTGACACCGCCGTCTTCTTCGGCCTCAGCGGTACCGGTAAGACCACGCTCAGCGCCGATCCCGACCGCAAGCTCATCGGTGACGACGAGCACGGCTGGAGCGACAAGGGTGTGTTCAACTTCGAAGGCGGCTGCTACGCCAAGTGCATCGACCTCAGTGCCGAGAAGGAGCCCCAGATCTGGGAAGCCGTGAAGTTCGGCTCCATCCTGGAGAACATCGTGTTCGAAGAAGGCACCACCAAGGTGGACTTCGCCGATGGCAGCAAGACGGAGAACACCCGCGTGAGCTACCCCATCCACCACATCAGCAACATCGCTGAACCCAGTGTGGGTGGCCATCCGCAGAACATCTTCTTCCTCACCTGCGATGCCTACGGTGTGCTGCCTCCCATCAGCAAGCTCAGCCCCGGTCAGGCCATGTACCACTTCATCAGTGGCTACACCGCCAAGGTGGCCGGCACCGAAGCCGGTGTCACCGAGCCGCAGAGCACCTTCAGCGCCTGCTTCGGCAAGGCCTTCCTGCCCCTGCACCCCACGAAGTATGCCGACATGCTCGGTGAGAAGATGAAGCAGCACAACGTGCGCGTATGGCTGGTGAACACCGGCTGGAGCGGTGGTGCTTACGGCACCGGCCAGCGCATGAAGCTGAAGTTCACCCGGGCCATGATCACCGCTGCCCTGCGCGGCGAACTGGACAAAGTGGACTACAAGGATCACCCGGTGTTCGGCGTGAGCATGCCTGTGAGCTGCCCCAACGTGCCGGCCGAGATCCTCGATCCCCGCAGCACCTGGGCGGACAAAGCCGCTTACGATGCCACGGCCGAGAAGCTCGCCAAGCAGTTCAACGACAACTTCGCGAAGTACAAGGACGGTGCCAGCGCAGAGATCCTCGCTGCCGCCCCCAAGGCTGCTGTGAAGGCCTGATCCCCGATCCAACAACGCAAGGCCCTGTCGCTCCGGCGGCGGGGCCTTGTTGCGTCCACCTGGGTGATCGTCATCATCCATCACGCACCCCTTTCAAGCTACCTTTGCGGCCCTTTGTAGCAGCGGATGGTGAAGCGGTGCCTGTTCCTCGTTCCGGCCTTTGTGGGCGCCCTCTACGCGCAGGAGCGTTCGCCGGTCAGCGATGGGCCTATTTACCCCGAGAAGCTGCGCGAGGACGTGGAGTTCCTGCGAACGGTGATCCACCGCGCGCACCCCGATCCGTACCGCTATGTGACCAGCGCCGCTTTGGACCGCACCCTCGATTCGCTGCGCGATGAGCTGCGCGTGCCCATGGACCGGAACACCTTCCTGCTGCACATGCTGCCCGCCGTGCATGCCCTGGGTGATGCGCATGTGCTGTTGGACCTTCCGCCGGCCCAGCGCGGACGTTTGGCACAGGATACCCCCGTGTTGCCCCTGCGGGTGAAGCTGTTGAGCAGCGGCCTCTATGTGGAAGAAGAGCTGAAGGGCTTCCGCAGCCTGCCCATCGGCGCGCGCATCACGGCCATCAATGAGCGTCCGACCGCAGAGGTCATCGCGTCCATCGCCCGCCATATTCCAGTGGATGGCGCCAATACTTCGCTCCGCGAACGCATGATCGAACGGAGCTTCCCCTGGCTCTATCGACGCTTCGTTCAGGCCACGAACGAGTTCAACATCCGCTACCAGTTGGATGACGGCCCCGAACGCAGCCAGCGCATCTTCGCGATGACCGGTGCGGAGATGGAACTCACACGCAAGCAGGGTGGACAGGGGCTCGCTCCCTGGCGGGTGTTCTGGGACGTGGAGAGCGAGGCAGAATGGGTGACGATGCGCACCCTGGACCTGGATAGCTTGGAGGCCCTGGGGATCCAGCCAGAGCGCTTCCTGACCGCCATGCTCAAGGATGCCCGGCGCAATAAGGCCCGTACGCTGGTGCTCGATCTGCGCGGTGCCGACGGCCGTGACCTGGCCGCTGCCGAGATGGTGTTCGCCGCCATTGCCAAAGAACCCTTCCGGGTGGTGCAAGGCATGAGCGCACGCACCCCGGCGATCGACCAGCCACCACTCCCTGGATTGCCTCAGGAACACCTGGACGCGCTGCGTGCACAGTTCGTACCCGGACCGGGAGGTAGTTCACACCTGCGACCCGATGATGCCCGCTTGCAGCCGCTGCCGCCCTTGAAGCGGGCGTTCAAGGGCAAGGTGTACGTGGTGTGCGATGGCGCCACCCGCGATGCCGCTGCGGCCCTGGTGATGATGGCCAAACGCAGCGGCCGCGCCCGTGTGATCGGTGAGGAGGTGGGCAGCAATGCCTTCAGCTTCACCGGTGGCCGCGAACTGGTGACCACGCTGCCGAGCTCCGG
>JALOLX010000108.1 GCA_025455765.1 Flavobacteriales bacterium
GCCGCCTTCTTCGACCTGGCCATGATGGCGCACCACTGCGCGAAGGCCTGGGAACAGAAGCAGGGGGGCATGTTCCTCGTGCTGCGCGATGTGCACGGCCACTTGGAAGCACGGCTGTGGGAGCAGGTGTTCGACCTGTTGGAGGAACAGCTCGGCATGGACCGTGGCACCATTCGCGCCACCGTGATGATCGACAGCATCAACGCCGCTCTGGAGGCGGACGAGATCCTGTTCGAACTGATGCACCATGCGGCAGGCCTCTCCGTGGACCCTCAGGGCTATGCGGCCGATCACGTGTCACTGTTCCATGGGAAGGACCGACCGGTGCTGCCCGATCGCGAGACCATCGTGCTCAACGCACCCATGCTGCGGGCGTTGAACCTGCGCACCATCGGAGTGTGCCACCGGCGGGGCTGCCACGCCATCGGTGCACCCAGTTTCGTACTTCCACCCTTGCAGCGCGAACGCTTGAAGGCGAGCTACCTTGAGATGCTCGGCGACAAGGAGCGTGAGGCCGTGGACGGATTCGATGGCACCATCGTGGTGGACGGCGATACGGTGAACCCCGCCATGGTGGAGTTCAACAAGAGCATGCCGCGGGCCAACCAGCTCTATTATCTGCGCAACGACCGTATCGCCCCAAGTGACCTGGTGCAACGGCCCGAAGGCGCCATCACCGTGGAAAGTTTGGTGGGTATGATCCGCACCACCTTGCGCTACCTCGTGCAGCGCGAAGAGGGCCGTGGTTGGATCATCCAAGGCGGACGCAAACACGACCGCTCCAGCCTGCGCCTCTGCCTCCGCCTGCTGTGGCAATGGACGCACAGCGATGCCGGGGTGATCACGGCCACCGGACTGGAGATCCGCGATCACCTGGTACGCTTCCTCGTGCGCAAGGAAAGTGAGAAGATGTTCGCCGATAGCGACGAACTTACCCGCAAGATGGCCGCCCGCGCGGTGGACCATATCCTGCAGCTGGTGCTGGCTGACGAGGTTCCGATGGAGCCGATGATCTGACCGCGCCGCTGCCGCTGCCTACCTTTGGGCGATGGCTTCCGGAGATTGGATCCCCACTGAACACCGCTTACCCGAGGATGGTACCCGCGTGCTGTGCCGGGTGCCAGGCAATGTGGTGTATCTGCCGGGCAAGACCGGAGCGATGGAAGTACGCGAAGTGGTGATCATGCGGTTCGCACGCGACTTCTTCCTCACCAACCCGAGCCGCACAGGCTATGAAGGCGTACCGCATTTCTGGCTGGGGGAAGGCACCAGCAATCGCTTCTTCGCGGAGGTAAGCCATTGGATGGAACTCCCCTCGGTATAGCGGCCCTGCTCCACCGGGTACGCACGTAGCGGTCCGCTTCAACGGACCTACCGTCAAGATCAGGCCCAAAAGGAACAGGGTGCCCGACCAGCCGGTCAAGCACCCTGTCCAAGAACGTGATCGGTCTTACTTCGCGATCTCCAACAGCTCCACGTCGAAGATCAGCGTGCTGTTGCCGGGGATCGAGCCACCGGGTCCTCCGGATGGGCCATAAGCCAGATCGCTGGGGATGTAGAGCTTCCACTTGCTGCCCACAGGCATCAACTGCAGGGCTTCCACCCAGCCACGGATCACACCGCCCACAGGGAATGTAGCGGGCTGGCCGCGGTCTACAGAGCTGTCGAACTTGGTGCCATCGATCAGGGTGCCGGTGTAGTGAACGGTGACCTTGTCCGAAGCAGTGGGCTTGGGACCGGTGCCCATGGTCACCACTTCATACTGAAGACCGCTGGCCGTGGTGGTCACACCGGGCTTCTTACCGTTCTCGGCGAGGAAGGCCTCACCCTTTACGCGGTTCTCTTCGGTGGCGGCTTGTTCTTCGGCCATGCGCTTCTCCTGCAGCTTCTGCATGTAGTTCTGCATCACCTGTTCCAACAGGGCCTGGTCCATCATCACGTTGCTGTCGAGGCCGTCACGCAGTCCCTTGGACAGGGCATCCACATTGACATCCTCCATTTTGCCCCGCTTGAAGTTGCTTCCGATGTCCACACCAATGGCGTAGCTCACCGAGTCCATTTCGTTCGTCAGGGTAACAGGACCTTTCTGGCCCTGCGAGCAGGCGCTGAGCAAGGTGATCGCCAAAGCGACGCTGAAAATGCGTGTGTTCATGGATGGTAAATGGTGCGCGAAGGTACTCCGCAGCAGGTCACGGATCACGATCCTCCGTTCAGCAGGCGTTGCAGCGTGCGATCGAAGCGCGGAAAGCGGGCCAGATCGGAGTGCTGCCCATTGTTGAAGGTGAACAGCTCGCGCGGCACCGAGCTCGGAACCAAGGCGTACAATTTCAAGGCGGACCGATACGGTACCACCGCATCACGCTTGCCATGGAAGAGATAGGTGGGGCATGTCACCCGGCGCACTGCCCTGTCGTTGCGGAAGGTGTAGCGCAGGAGAATGCGGTACGGCAGGATGCGCAGGTACGAATACGCCACGTCGTACAGGTTGGCGAAGGGTGTTTCCAGGAGCAGCAAGCGCGGGTGGTTGTTGGCAGCGACCGGCGTGGCCAGGCCACTGCCAAGAGAACGGCCGTAGACCACAACACGCTCTTCGGGCTCCGTGGCGCGCAGGTGATCATACCACGCTTGGGCATCCGCGTGCAGGGCGGCCTCGCTCAGCTTGCCCCGGCTCTTACCGTACCCTCGGGGATCCGGCATCAGCACATTGTAGCCTTTGCGGATGAAGCGCGGCGCCTGCTTGCCCCAGCGACGCAGCGTACCGGTGTTGCCGTGGAAGTACAACACGGTGCCCAACGCATCTTCCACCGGGAAAAAGAGCGCGTGCAACCGAGCGCCGTCCGGCCGTTCGAGGAAACGTTCCTCATGCGCGAAGGGGAACTGGAAACGGTACCGATCGCTGAGCCGGAACCGGATGAAGATGAACCGTTCCTGCGCGAGGAAATAGAACAAGCAAAGCGCGGTGTACGCCAGCAGACAGACCAGGAACAACGCGAGGAACAGGCGCATGGGAACACAAAGCTACGGGGGGTGCGCACGAAGGGGCATCTTTGCAGGATGCGGTATGGCGCAGCCCTCTTCCTTCTGCTCGGCTTGATGGCCGGTGAGCTGAGCGGCCAGGCCATCCAACGGCGCAACCTGCTCCTGGTCTACGGTGCGGGCCTTGGGGCCACCACCCTGGACAGCCGGACCGAAGTGTTGCAAAGCCCCTACCGTTCGGCCGGTTCGATCCGCTTTGATGTGAGCTATGCCGCTGGCGATCTTTTCGCGTTCGGGTATGCCTTCGAGCGGCTTGGCAGCACAGAACATCCCGGCTTGCTGGACCGCTACCGGATCTCCACGCACCAGGTGCAGGTGATCGTACGCCCGGTGGTGCGGGAGCGCTCGTGGCTGGAGTTCGCGGTGGGCATCGGCCCTTCCGTGAGCGTGCTGAGCCCACGGGGGGCGCGCTTGCAGGCCCGCACCACAGCCGGGCATGGTGGCGCCGAACTGAGCTGGACCCGCATGCTGAGCGGCACGGTGGGCCTGCGCGTGAAAGCAGCTGTGGGCACCGCCTCGCCTGGTGGACTCACGTTGGAAGGCGCACCGGTGAACGATGAGCGCGGAGAGCAGGTGTTCGTGGGATGGAGCGCCATCCGCGGGGGTGTGGCGCTGGTGGTGCGCTTCTGATCGGGCTGCTCAGCCGCGCAGGAAGACCCACTCGGTCGCCGTACTGTCCGCAGCGCTGAACCGGTAGCCATCGCCATCGTAGGCCTTCAATGGCTCAGGCTCCATCAGCCGGTGTTGGATGGCATACCGCGCCATCGCTCCGCGTTGGTGCTTGGCGAAGATCATCACGGTGCGATAGCCGCCCGGTCCTTTGTCCTTGAAGACCGGAGTGACGACACGTACACCGAGGGTGGCTGCACGCGCTGCTTTGAAGTACTCGGTGCTGGCCAGGTTAAGCAGCACGTTGGAGCCTTGTTCGGCCAACTCTTCCCGCAGGCGTTCGGCAATGCGATAACCCCAGTAGGCGTAGAGGTCCTTTTTACGGGCCACCGGCAGCGCAGTGCCCATTTCCAAGCGATGGTCCTGGATCAGGTCCAGCGGGCGCAGCAGGCCATAGAGTCCGGATAGGATGCGCAGGTGATGCTGGGCGAAGCGCAGATCGTCCGCACCCAGACTGCGCACATCGAGGCCCTTGTACGCTTCGCCATTGAACACGAACGCGGCCGGCCGGGAGTTGCGCGTGGTATGCGCGGGTGTCCACTGTTCGTAGCGCGCATGGTTCAGCGTCGCCAATTTGTCGCTCAGCTCCATCAGACCGGCGAGCTTCTTGGGCGTGTAGGTGCGGAGCTTGGTGATCAGCGGCGCGCTCCATTCCAAGAGGGCGGGTTGCGTGGTGCCACGGATCCCGGTGGGCACTTCAGCAGCAAGATCCTTGGCGGGTGAGAGCAGGGTGATCATGGGCGATGGCTGGCTGGACCTACTTCATACCGCGCTGCTGCTGGATCTGTTCGTAGGCTTCCTGCACTTTCTTGAATTTCTCGGTGGCTGCCTTCTGCACCTCCTCCCCGAGCTGGGCCACTTTGTCCGGGTGGTACTTCATGGCCATGCGGCGGTAGGCCTTCTTCACCTCCTCGTCGCTGGCATCGGTGGCCACCTCCAGGATCTGGTAGGCGGCGGTGGGGTCGGCGGTGCGGAACATCGCACTCAATGAACCGAGGTCCTTGTCGCTGATGCCCATGGCCTGGGCCATGCGGTGCAACAGGTCCTTCTCGGCGCGGTCCACCTGGCCATCGGCATGTGCAAGACCGATGAGGTAGTGCATCAGCTGCAGCCGCAGCGGGTGTGGCATGTGCATGCGGATCTGGGCGCAGACCTGATCCACAGCGATGTCGCGCTTGAGCAGATCGCGCAGGGCCACGAGCAGTTCACCCGCATGGGCCGTACCGAACTGCTGCACGAAGAACCGACGCACGTGGTCCAGCTCCCGTTGGGTGACACGACCATCGGCGCGCATCAAGGCGGCTGTGAGCACCACCAGGCTCATGGCCATATCACCGGCGGTGGTGCTGCCTGCTACGCGCGGCCGGGGTTGTTCCACCACCTCGGCTTCACCGCCCATCCGGTCGAGCATGGCACCCACAGCAAAGCCCAGGAGCCCGCCGATGGGTCCACCGAAGGCCCAGCCCAAACCACCACCGATCCACTTGGAGAATGTCATGTGAACGTGTTCCGTTACCAACTACCACCGGCCCCACCACCACCGAAGCTGCCACCACCGAAGCCGCCGAAGCCTCCTCCTCCTCCCCCGCCCCAACCACCGCCACCGCCGCGATGCCAGCGCCCGGTGCGGTTGTCCATCTGGCTCAGCAGCCACATGGCGGTCCACCAGTCCACCTTGTTGGTGGCGGCGTAGTTGCGAACCCTGCCGCGCCACGAGAAGAAGATCACCAGACCGACCACCAGGAACACGAGCAACACCGGCCAGGCGGGCGCTTTCGTGGGTTGCATGGACTCGTTGAACTCGCCCTTGGCCATGGCCATCAGCAGGTCCGTGGCACGGTCGAGCCCACCATAATGATCGCCCTGCTTGAACCGTGGGATGATGATGCCGTCCACCACCTGCTTGGCGCGCAGATCAGGGATGGCGCCTTCCAGCCCGTACCCCACGGCGATGAACACCTTGCGTTGACCGGGTGGTCCGTTGGGCTTCACCAGCAGCACGATACCATTGTCGAAGCGTTGTTGCCCGATGCGCCAGCGCTC
>JALOLX010000109.1 GCA_025455765.1 Flavobacteriales bacterium
ACGCCGCCTGTGCCCTCTACCTGCAGCCCGAATGGAGCAAGCGCGAGAGCATCATGCCGCTGATCGTGGACCATGTGAAGGCCCACCCGCGCTGGCACATCTCGCTGCAGACCCACAAATACCTGAACATTCCGTGAAGAATCCCTTCATCCAGTTGGCGGCCACATGGCTCGTGCTGGCGCTCACCACGCTTTCGGTGCAGGCCCAGGTACGCTACACCACGGAGGACAAGAAGGCCATCAAAGCCTATGAGGAAGGTGCCGATCTGATGCGCGTTCGTGATCTGTCGGGTGCCGAACAGGCCTTCAACCGCGCCATCAAGGTCGATCCACGCTTTGTGGAGCCGCGCATCATCCTGGCCGAGATGGAGGAGATGAAGGGCAACGACCAAGCGGCGATCGAGCATTACCGCGTGGTGCTGAACGTCGCGCCCCGCCTGCATCCCATGGCCCAGTTCCACCTGGCCGAACTGGAGTTCCGCACCGGCCAGTACGACGCGGCGGAAAAGAACTACACCGCTTACTTGGAAAAGGAACTGGACCCACAGCGCAAGGACAAGGCCCGTCTCGGACTGGACAACTGTGCCTTCGCCCGTAGGGCCATGCAACAACCCGTGCCCTTCGAACCGGTGAACCTGGGCCCTGGGGTGAACACCGCACAGCCCGAGTACTACCCCACGGTCACCGCCGATGATGCCACGTTGCTGCTCACCCGCCGCATCAAGGCCGAGGATGAGCGCATCGGTGAGCAGGAGGACTTCTTTGTGAGCGATCGCGGCGCAGATGGTACGTGGGGCCCCTCGCGCGGCATCCGTTCGGTGAACACCGAGCGCAACGAAGGCGCTGGCACCCTAAGCCCCGATGGTCGCTTCATCATCTTTACCCATTGCTCCTACTTGGACGGCAGCTATGCACGCGGCCGCGAGGGCATGGGCAGTTGCGACCTCTTCATCAGCCGCCGCATCGGTGATCGCTGGAGCCCGCCACAGAACCTGGGCGCGCCCGTGAACAGCCGTAACTGGGAGAGCCAGCCCAGCCTGTCCAGCGACGGCCGCACCCTCTACTACGTGCGCGGTACCCAGGCCCGTGACGGTGTGCGCAACACGGACATCTACGTGACGGTATTGCAGGAGGATGGCTCCTGGAGCGCGCCCGAGAAGGTGAGTCCCAACGTGAACACGCCGCATCAGGAGGAGAGCGTGCAGATCCACCCCGACAACCGCACGCTCTACTTCAGCAGCAACGGTCATCCCGGCATGGGCGGCCTGGACATCTACATGAGCCGCAGGCAAGAGGACGGCACTTGGGGGCAGGCCTTGAACCTCGGCTATCCGATCAACACCGGAGCCGACGAGAACAGCCTGCTGGTGAACGCCGCCGGCAACGTGGCCTACTTCGCCAGCGACCGTGCGGGTGGCTTCGGCGACCTGGACCTCTACAGCTTCGAGCTGTTCCCGGAGGCCCGCCCGCAACCGGTCACCTTCATCCGCGGCAAGGTGCGCGACAAGACCACCGGAAAGGCCGTGGAGGCCGATGTGGAGCTTTATGCGGTGAACACCGGCAAACTGGCCACCGCGGCCTACAGCGACCCACAGACCGGTGAGTTCCTCGTATGCCTACCAACCGGCACCACCTACGCGCTCAACGCCAGCGCCGAGGGCTATCTGTTCTACTCGGAGAACTACGAAGTGCCCGCCGGCGCGGTGGAAGCCTCCTACACGCTCGACGTGCCGCTGAGTCCGCTCACCGCCGGCAGTGTCATCGCCCTGCGTAACATCTTCTTCAACACCGCCAGCTACGAGCTACTGCCCACCTCTAACGCGGAGCTGGACAAGCTCACGGCGCTGCTGAACACCAATCCCACGCTGCGTATCGAGCTGGGCGGCCACACCGACAACGTGGGGGCCGATGCCGCCAACATGACCCTCAGCGACCAGCGCGCCAAGGCCGTCCGCGACTACGTGGTGGCCAAGGGTATTGATGGTGCCCGCATCACCGCCAAGGGCTACGGCGAGACCAAGCCCCTGGCCACGAACGATACCGAAGCGGGTAGGGCGCAGAACAGGCGGACGGAGGTGACGGTGTTGTAGGGGAGCGAACGCCCTACTGGAAAGAGGGGCTCGGCATTGTCACATTCAGTGCCGCAGAACACAGAGGATGCCTTCGTTGCGTTTGGGCCGTTCCAACCGAGTAGTGGTACTCACCAGTTGGCTTGCTTTTGGCGTAATAGAGCAATCTTCATGAGAGACAAGGTCGTTGTACGTTGGTATTGTGATGCTCCGATGCAAACCAGTACATTCGTTGCTTATCGACCATGCTAACCATGTTCCATCGAACGTTCCTAGCCTTGATCCTCGTGGCCATGTTCAAGGTCCTGTGTGCTCAAGCTCCAGCCATTGAATGGCAACGATCATTTGGTGGAAGTTTCTCAGATCAAGGCAAGGCCATTGCTCTGACCGTTGATGGAGGAATGATCATTGCAGGGTCATCCGCATCTGTAGATGGTGATCTTACCACGAACAATGGGTCGTACGATTGCTGGGTGATCAAATTAGATTCCAATGGAGATATTCAGTGGCAGAGAACCCTTGGTGGTAATTCGCTGGACTACCTTTTCGCCATCTCTCCCTGCATCGATGGTGGCTTCTATGTTGCTGGATGGACAAGTTCAATTAGTGGTGAGATCGTAAGCAGCAATGGTGATGCAGACTGTTTAGTAGTTAAATTGAGCGCTACAGGTTCTATAGAATGGACGAGGACTTTGGGTGGAAGTGAGGGTGATTCGGCCATGTCGATCGCAGCCACAGCTGATGGAGGGGCGATAATGGTGGGCTCCAGCGAATCTGCCAATGGAGACGTTACAGAGAATCAAGGATCATACGACTGGTGGGTCGTGAAATTGGATGCTACAGGTTCCATCCAATGGCAACGGAGCTTTGGCGGTAGTGGTTACTGGGACAGTGCTGAGTCCGTTGCGCTGACATCGGATGGGGGCTATTTGATAGCGGGGTCCACCAATTCACCAGATGGTGATGTTGTCGATCATTTTGGGGAAAGGGACTATTGGGTCATCAAGTTGGATGCCTCGGGCACGCTGCAATGGCAAAAGACGCTCGGTGGTAGTGATGGGGATCTCCCGCGCGCCCTCTCGACCACGGTCGATGGGGGCAGCATCGTAGTCGGTAATACATTGTCAACAGATGGTGATATTACCAGCAACTACGGGTCGGCCGACTTCTGGGTGGTCAAGTTGGATGCCTACGGTACGTTGCAGTGGCAGAGGACCTACGGTGGAAGTGGTAGCGAAACGGCCTACTCAGTTGCGTCCACGTTCGACGGAGGATTCATTGTTGTTGGGGAGAGCACATCTGATGATGGGGACGTTACTGATCCTCGAGGTGGTCTAGATTTTTGGATATTGAAGATCGACGCGACTGGAACTCTCCAATGGCAAAGATCTCTTGGAGGAAGTGGTGATGATCGCTGCCTCGCCGTTGCCCCAAGCAGCGATGGGGATTATTTCGTTGTTGGACACTCCAAGTCCATAGATGGTGATATAACCGATCCTAACGGTATGGAGGACTGCTGGATAGTTAAATTAAATCATGAATTCAATTCCATCAACGGTATCGCTTATGCTGACCTCAACAGCGACGGTTTGCCCGATACTGATGAGCCCAGACTGGCTAATCACCGGTTACACTTGGTCGATGGCACCATGCCCACATGGTCCAATGCGAATGGTGAATACGAGTTGAACGTTTTTACACCGGGCACCTTTGAGGTGCAGCCTACCCCTGTGCCCCATTTTTTGGCCACGCCAGTCACCCACAGCGCCACCTTCACCGGCTTTTTGGAAACCGATCCGCTCAATGACTTCGCCTTCCAACCGGTTGGCGTGATCAATGACCTGAGTGTCTCCATCGCTCCCTTGACCGCCTTCCGGCCCGGCTTTACAGGTCGCTACCTGATCCACTACCAGAACATTGGTAACACGGTGATCGCACCCACCGTGGGCTTCCAGTTCGTTCATCCGTTCACCTACCTCTCCGCTACCCTCGAACCGACGGCCATTACCGCAGATTCGGTCTCCTGGCAATTGCCAGAGCTGCAGCCCTTCGAGGAAGGAACGATCGAGGTCAACGTGAACATCAGCACCACGGCAGTGCTGGGTTCCACCATCATCGCAGCAGCGACCATCTTCCCCTTGGAAGGAGATGCCAACATCGCCGATAATAAGGCGCAATGGTGGGTCACGATCACCGGTTCTTACGACCCCAACGACATTCAAGTGGATCGTCCGGAGATCAGCCCTGAGGAGCTGGCGGATGGCGTGGACCTCACCTACCTGATCCGCTTCCAGAACACGGGCACGGATACGGCCTTTACGGTCCGTGTGGACAACCCCGTTCCTGTGAATGCGGACTTCGATACGTTCGACTTCATTGCTGCGTCGCACACAGTGCAGATCAGTTACGCAGCCGCTACGTCCAAGTTTTCTTTCCTCTTCAACAACATCCTCCTGCCGGATAGCAACACCAACGAACCGGAGAGCCATGGGTACATCCTCTACCGCATGAAACCCCGCTCGACGTTGGTGCTTGGCGATTCCGTGTTGAACCAGGTGGGCATCTACTTCGACTACAACCTGCCGATCATCACCAACGTGGCCCATACGGTGATCGAACAATCAGTGGGAATGGCACAAGCTTCTGCTTCCAGTTCCTTCACCCTGTTCCCGAACCCGACGACCGGTGAAGTGATGATCCAGGTGCCTCGTCCCGTGAGCAATGGCTCCATCACGGTGACCGATGCCATGGGGCGAACCGTTCTGCAGGTGCTGATGAACGGAAATACCCACCACTTGGACATGGGCGCACTGCCGCGTGGTTTCTATGTGGTCGCTGTGCAGGATGCGGAAGGTGTTTCGCAGCAGCAAGTGGTGTTGGAGTAGACCCTAAGGGCTACGGCGAGACCAAGCCCCTGGCCACGAACGATTCTGAAGCGGGTAGGGCGCAGAACAGGCGTACGGAGGTGACGGTGTTGTAGCGCCAGCGAACGCCTTAGTGGAAGTCGACCGAGGTCGTGCGTGGCTTGAAGTCGGCCCGCTTATTCCTCGTAGTAGTACGAGTGGTCGATGCCTTTCATGTACATCTCCCGACTGTGGATCTCGTCGGTCAACGCTTGCTTCAGCAGCGCATTCAAGGGACGTGCATCCACTGAACTGCTGATCATGGCGGCCATGTATTCCCGCTTGCCGATCCGGCTCCAGTCCACACAGCGCTGAAGCCGCTTCTTCAGGATCAGATCCAGCCAGATCCGGGTAGCGCGGCCATTGCCCTCCATGAAGGGATGGGCTACGTTCATCTCCACGTACTTCGTGACGATGCGATCGAAGGTGTCCTCGGGCATACGATCGATCTGCTGCAAGGTGGTGCCGAGGAAGTGTGACGTTGCGAACTGGAAACCGCCTTTGGAGATGTTCTTCTGGCGGATCTGCCCGGCGAAGTCATACAGCCCCCCGAAGAGGTAGGCGTGGATCTGCTGGAGGCCTTTGGCAGTGCCTACTTCAATGCTATCGATCATGGAACTTTCGAACAACGCGTATGCCTTGGTCCGGCTCTTTCCATCGATGCTATCCTCGCCGTGTGTGAACCACTGGATGAAGCGGTTCGCCTGCTTGCTGGGGAACTCTTTGCCCAAGGCGATGATCCCTTCATGATCAAGCACATCGGTCAGCCGCTT
>JALOLX010000110.1 GCA_025455765.1 Flavobacteriales bacterium
TAGTAGGCGGTGTTCAGTTCCATCCGCTGCATGTCGCTCAGTTGCGATTTGTCGCGGTACATCTCAATGATCGTGGCGAGCGAGCTGTTGGTGCTGGCCAGCTGTTCCTTCAACATGCCGATCTCCGTATCCTTTTCTGCAATGGAGGCCTCCAACCCTTCAATGGTGCGCTCCAGCTCGGACAGGGCCTTGGCATTGCCCTTGGCCTGTTTGCGCAGCTTGTCGATCAACTGCTTGTTCTCGGCCAGCAAGCCATCGATGCTCTGGAGGTCTCCCATGATGCGCTGCTCCATGTCTGCGCTCTGCTCCGCAGCGTCCGCCGGCTCCAGCAGCTGGCCCTGCTTGCTGCGGATGGTGCGCAGGTTCTCGCTGATCCGGTTCATCGTACCGAAGAGGTCATTGATCATGGAGTCGCGTTCGGCCACTTTGGCCAGAGCGCCCGCATTGTCCTGTTTCAGTTGATCCACCACAGGGTCCACGGTGGGTTCGTTGGAGCATGCGAAAAGGAGGAAGGTGAGGGGCAGGAGCGAAAGAAGGCGCTTCATGGTAGATGGCTCGGTGGTAAGAAGAACGTGCGGCAGACCCGGTGGAGTATCCGCACCTGATCTTGGGCCGAAAGTTAGATCCGCGTTCCTTCCCCTGGACGAACAGCACACATCCGATCCACCAAGGAGGAGGGGTAAGGGTGGCGCTCTGCATGACCTCGCTTTGGCACCATCCTTGAAGTCGCCCGGGTTGAACGCTCGTAAGGCTCCATGATCGATCGCCCTTCGTTCCAGCCCACTGAACGGCGCGAGCAGCTCGGTCCCGTCCCGCTGTACGATGACCCTTGCCACGTCCGTTCGTTATTCAATGAAGTGTGCTGGAACCCAACATTTTCGGTGATCCTACGTAGAATAGGCACGGTGTGCCGTGAACTACGGTGCTGGCCGCTGCCTTTCAATACGACCATGCGCCTGCGCTCTCCTGTATTCCTGCTGTTCGCGTTCCTGTGTATGGCACGGGTACATGCCCAGCGCGATAGCAGCCTCACGCGCGAGTTCGCCCGCATGAGCGCCAAGGAGCGTGCACGGGTGGCGCGTGAAGAGGAGGCTGCCGCCCAGCAGGATGCCATGTTCCAGCAACTCATGCGTGAAGGAGAGGAGCATTTTCAGTCCGGTCGCTACAACGACGCGCTCTCCAGCTTTCGGCAGGCACGCTCGTTGCGCCCATTGAACGTGTACCCGAAGGTGAAGATCCAGGACCTGGAAGCACTGATCGCACGTCAAGCAGAAGTGCCCGTTGCGCCGACCGAGGCCCCGAAGGAGATCCCTTCCCCCCCCTTACCACCGCCGTCCCCGCCGCCCGCTGCCAGTGCTGTGGAACCTCCTGTAACGGTCCCCCCCAAGGAGCCTGCCCCACGACCGGAAAAGAAGCCCAGTCCCGCTCCGGTGCGCCATGATACGGCCATCACCACGCCCACCGAGGGCATACGCACATTCCGCGAAGGACGCGCCGTGGTGGAGGAGCGCACCGTCCAGGAGGGCGAACGCCTGGTGGTATGGCGCAAGGTGGTGCACCCATGGGGCGAAGTGGTGCATTTCCGCGACAACGAGGCCGTACCCGCCCGCATGTGGCAGCAGCGGTTCGGCGGGAACTAGGAAGACAGTGCCACCAGCTTCACAGGCAGCTCCAACAACGACCGGAAGTCCTCGCCGGCTTCGACCATGTCGGCATCGTTGCGGGCATGCACCCACTCCATCCGCACCGTGCTTGCGCCGCTGGCATGCAGGTCTTCCCACTGGCGAAAGAGGTCCAGCAGGTACTTGGCCGAAGTGGAGTTGAAGTAACTCAAGTGTACGCGCACCACACTGGTCGGTCGCGGGGCACGTGCATATTCCTCCAGCACGCTGTGCAGCGGGGTGAAGAAGCGATCGGCGTTCTCCGGGATGGAGCGCCCGCTGATCTCCATCAGGCCCAGCTCTGGGTCGAGCACGATGGCCGGCGTATGATCGGTGGCGGGCAGCTCGAAGCGTTGCATGAGAGGCCAAATGTAGCGGAGTCAGGCGGGTGGCAAAGGTCATTTGCGAAGAAGCGCACGTGCTGGTATCTTGGTCCTCACCAGACACCATAGCGCAGCTTCCGCATCATGAGCATCCGCACCATCATCGTTCCGTACGATTTCTCCGATTGTGCCACCGATGCCTTGCGCGTGGCGGGTGACCTTGCCCATCGCACGGGGGCCGTGATCGATGTGGTGCATGCCTACGAGGAGACGAGCCATTCGCACACCGAGAACCACCAGCTACGCGAGGAGTTGGAGGCCCGCCTGGCAAGGGTTCCTGAGCTGCCCTTCCTGAAAGGCGTGGAACTGCGGAAGTTCATGCTGCGTCAGCTTACGGTCACGGAGATCTTTAAGAACGAGCGTTTGGCCAGCGCCGACCTGATCGTGATGGGGACCCACGGGGCCAGCGGCATGAAGGGGATCGTCGGCAGCAACACCCAGCGGATCGTGCGGCAGGCCCCCATGCCTGTGCTGGTCATCAAGCATCATGTGGAGCAGTTCGAGCTCGAGAACGTGGTGTTCGCCTCCAACTTCAGTGCGCAGGACGTGGAGAAGTTCGAAGCCTTCAGGCCCCTGTTGGAGCTGTTCGACCCCAAGGTGCACCTGCTGAAGGTGAACACCCCACGCTCCTTTGAACGCAGCGAGGACAGCCACCGGGCCATTGCAGCCTTCCTACAGCGGCACGAGCTGCGCCGCTACACCGCCACCATCTACAATGACCTGAGCATTGAGGAGGGCATTCTCAACTTCGCGCAGAGCATCGATGCCGATCTGATCGCCATGGCCACCCACGGCCGCACCGGGTTCTTCCACGTGGTGAACGGAAGCCTTACGGAGGATATCGTGAACCACACCCCGCTGCCCGTGCTCAGCGTGAAGCTTTGAACGGACCCCGCAGCGTGTATCTTTACGCAAACTTGTGAACCCGCATGAAGTTCCTGCACAAGACCTACGATGCCAAGAAGAAGGAGATCATCGAGGTGGAGATCGACCAGCCGACCAAGGTGAAATTCCTGACCGCCAAGGAGTACAAGGCATACACCCAAGGGCGCACACACACCTACTTCGGCGGGTTGTACGAAGAGTCCCCGGTGCGCTTCGTGGTGCCTTACGACGCCCATTGGAACGTGGTGGTGGAAAAAGGCACCACCCGCGACCCCCTGGCCGTTAACGCCTCCTGTCGACTGACCATGCCCAACAGCACGGTCCGTTCCTCCATCGCTGTGGATGCGCCCGCTCATGTGCGCGAACTGGACATGGCGGAGGAACAGAGCGAGGGATGAACCGATCCGCCACTTTCGGCGTTGTTACCACATGGCCACGCATCTTGAACGTCAACGCTTGGAACGCATCCTCCTCGGCCAGCACAAGCTGGTGGATGAGGTGTACGAACTGTTGGAGCAGGAGCAGAAGCACGACGATGTCATTCGCGCCGTAGTGCTGAGTTCCCGCGGAAAGGAAGGTCCCGTGTGGGAGCACCCACCGGAGCATCGGGTGTATTCTGAAGAGAGCATTCGCGCATTGTGCGTGAAGTACCGCCTCCGGTTCCTGGAGGGGGCCTTGTTCAAAGGTGCCATCCCGGACCAAGCCGTGTACGCCATCCGTCAACTGGAACGGCGACTGGGCGAGCCCCTGCACGCCTTCCGGATCATGGCGCCCAGCGCACGCTTCAAGTTGTGCGACAGCGAGGCCGATCCCTTGCTTTTCCTGGCGCTTGCCGATGGTCGCTACCTGCTCGTGCACAAATGGGGCAACGACCTCTCGCCCTGGCGCGCCCTCCTGGGCTGGCCGGTGCGCAATGCGGTGAACCTGGGCACCACGGTGCTGATGCTTGCGGCCCTGTTGGCCGTGTTCGCCCCGGATGCCTGGCTTGGCGGCTGGCATACCAACCGCTTCATCGTCTTCGTATGGACGAGCCTCGTGCTCACCAGCTTCACCGTGTTCGGTTGGTTCGCCTTCTTCGGGCAGTTCAGCACCGACAACTGGAACAGCCGCTATTTCAACTGACCACGTCCGGCCCGAACAACAATGGGGAAGGGGGCTTTGGGCCCCCTTCCTGCTTTCCGTATGATCGTGCTCAGTTGATGCCGATCTCGCGCACCTTGGGCTTGGCCGGTGCCACCTTCGGAAGGTGTACGGTCAACACACCGTTGGCGTAACTGGCCTGCAGGTCCTCACTGTTCACCAGCTCGGGCAGGCGGAAGCTGCGGCTGAAGCTGTTCAGCAAGAACTCGCGACGGGTGTAGCGCTCGTTCTGGGTGTTCTGCTCCTGCTTCTTCTCCGCGCTGATGGTCAGAACATCGTTCTCCACCTGTAGCTTCAGGTCCTCCTTGGTGTAGCCGGGGGCAAGCACGTGCAGCTCGAAGCGGTCGTCGCGCTCCACGATGTTGACGCTGGGCACGCTGCGGCGCAGTTCGTCATGGCCGATCATCTGGGCGATGTCGCGGCCGAAGAATTCGTTCACCAGTTCATTGAAGGGGCTGACGAACGAGGGGCGGGGGGTGATCTTGGCGAGTGTCATGATCGATGGGTGTTTCATGGTTGTGTACCCCCATCTTCCAATGAAATGCCGATCCAGAATTAATGCCAAAAAGGCATTAAGGTGAAAATAAATGAGCCAAAATGGCGTCTATTGACGCAGGAACAGAAAGTAGACCGTGCCTTTTTGCGGGTCCGCCGCTTGGGCATTGGTATCGAACCGCGCCCGGCGGGCCGAGCTGAGCGCGTGTTCCAACATGCAAGCGTTCACCGTGGTGGTCTCTGACGGTTTGATCTCGGCCTTTTGCACGCGCCCATCACGTCCCACGTGTACCGCAACGGCCACACGCCCCTCTTCCTTGCAGAGGTAGCCCGGCACATCATCCGCGCGCACGCGCCCCTTGAGGTCGTGCCATACGGTGGTGGCGCCCTCCACTTTCACTGGCTCGGCGGCCTTGTCCATGTACAGTTCCTTGTTCCACTTGGAGGGGTCCAGCTGTGGCATCT
The DNA here is from genome assembly GCA_025455765.1 of Flavobacteriales bacterium. GTDB lineage: Bacteria > Bacteroidota > Bacteroidia > Flavobacteriales_F > PHOS-HE28 > PHOS-HE28. The sequence goes on from JALOLX010000110.1 coordinate 5,030, forward strand.
CCACATCTTCACCACGTTCGGTCCGCTCCTTCGCCAGGCGATCGAACTCCTCTTGTTCCATCGCGCGCAGTTCCTCCTCCACGCGCTCCTGCAGCTTGGCTTGGGAGAAGTTGGGGCGCAGTGCCGCGGTGATGTTGCTGGTCAGGTTGGTCACCTGTTGGGGCGTACCATCCGTTGTGGGCGCCTCGGTCATCAATTGCTCCAGCTCCTCCTCGCTCAGCACCTCGATGCGCATGTCGCTGATCTCCTCCTCCGTGGGCGTTTCGCGCAGGGTCCAGAGCGTGAACGCGAAGAGCGCAAAGCTGTGCAGGGCCAGGGTGCCGATCACCCCCACCTTGTGTTCCTCGAACCAGTCCAGTAGCCTGTACAGCATCGGTCAGGAGCGTTAGGTGTCCTTCCCTGCGGACCAAGATACACGCTCGGCCAGCGGCTGTGTTGCGCGGATCCGCCAGGGAGCTGGCCATCGGTTGTTCCAGCGGCGACCGGCCCCCTTCAGCCAGCCCAGACCCTGGCCTTGGTACGTGAGCAGCGCGAACCCTTGCGCATCCGAGGCTTCCAGCGCTTCGCCCCGCAGGTAGCGGAGGGCCTGTGCTTCATCCACCGCCACCTTCGGGAACGCACCATCGCGCAGCAGCGCGTTCAGGGCCAGCGCGGGCAGGGGGTGAAATACGTCGCTCTTGCGCTCAGCCCGGGTGATACCACACGCAGAACCGCATCCACCTTGCGCATCAACGACCGCCAACCAGCATCCACCACATGCACCACACCATCCAGTTCTGTGGCATGCACGTCCTCCTCTGTGGGGCACAGCCAGTCCGCCCAGGGTGCCCGTGGCGATGGGCTCGGCACATCAGGGGTAAGCGCGGTCCAGGTGCCCGGCTTTCGCAGCATGGCCAGGAAGAACCCTTCGCCTTGCACGAGATGAGGGTAACTACGCACTCCCGGCGCGCCTTCAAAG
>JALOLX010000111.1 GCA_025455765.1 Flavobacteriales bacterium
CGCCGCACCAGCACGTCCTGGATGGTGTTGTTCAGCATGTGCCCCATGTGCAGCACGCCGGTCACGTTGGGCGGGGGGATCACCACGGTGTAAGGCTCCCGATCGTCGGGCACACTGCGGAAGTAGCCCTTGTCCATCCAGTGCTGGTACCACTTGGCCTCGCTCTGGGCGGGCTCGAAGCGTTTGGGGATCTCGGTGGAAGCCATAGCCTTCAAAAAATGAGGCCGCAAAGGTAGCCGCTGCGCCGCCTCCCTGCTTCCGGCCCCAAGCTGCGCCCGCAGGTGTAAAGGTCCTGTTAATGCGGATGCAGCACGTCTTCAACGCACCACCTTCGCGCCATGTACCTCTGGTCACTCACCCTGCTGCTACCGCTGCTCATCGTCACCGCCCACCCCGCCGAGCAAGGCCCACGCATCCGGTTCGCGCAGGAGGTGTACGACTACGGCACCATCGCCTTCGCTTCCGATGGCCGCTGTTCGTTCACCTTCACCAATACCGGTGATGCGCCACTGATCATCCATCAGTTCCGAAGCAGCTGCGGTTGCCTGGTGCCCTACTGGGACCAGGAGCCCGTGGCACCCGGTGCTTCCGGACGCGTAAGCCTGCGCTACGACACCCGGACCCTCGGTCCCTTCCGCAAGACGGCCATGCTCACCACCAATGATCCGCAACGCCCGCAGATCGTGCTTTCCATCACGGGTGAAGTGATCCCCGCAGAACGGTGGGCAGACCCTGCACCCACACCGCGTTGAACCCCCTCGCTGTTAAACTCCTGTTAAGGTCCCACCAGCGCTCAACACGCCTCCTAATTTCGCCGTACCAAGCTCCGAAAAACACTTCTCAGACCATGAAACACATCCTCTTCTCCGCTGCGCTCGGCCTGCTGGCCACCGCTTCCTTCGCTCAGCCCGATGCCAAGCCTGTGGGCGGCAACGGACCCATGATCTCCGTGGACAAGGACAGCCACGATTACGGCACCATCAAGCAGGGCGCCAACGGCACCTGCGAGTTCACGGTGACCAACACGGGCGACCAGCCGCTGATCATCACCAACTGCCAGGGTAGCTGCGGCTGCACTGTGCCCAAGTGCGAAAAGGCCCCCATCAAACCCGGTGAGAAGAGCACCATCACCGTGAAGTATGACACCAACCGCGTGGGTCCCATCAACAAGAGCGTCACCATCACCAGCAACGCCAGCAACGCTCCCTCGAAGATCGTGACCATCAAAGGGAACGTGGAGGCCAGCGCTGCAGCCACCACACCCGCCAGCCCCGTGAAGGAGCAGAGCCCCATGGCGCCGGTGGAAAAGATGTGATCCGGCACGGTTCCTGCTTAATCCATACCCAGCAGCACGCACACAACGACCATGAAGAAGTTCTTCCTTACCCTGGCCATCACCTTCACCGGCCTTGCCACGTTCGCCCAGGACAATGCCAAGCCCGTAGGCGGTACCGGCCCCATGATCTCCGTGGACAAGGAGGTGCATGACTACGGCAACATCGCCCAAGGCGCCAATGGCACCTGCGAGTTCGTGGTGACCAACACCGGCGATGCACCCCTGATCCTCACCAACTGCAAAGGCAGCTGCGGATGCACCGTGCCCAAGTGCGATACAGAGCCCATCAAGCCCGGTGCCAAGACCACCATCACGGTGAAGTACGACACCAAGCGTCCTGGCCCCATCAACAAGAGCGTCACCATCTCCAGCAATGCCACCAATGCCCCCGAGAAGATCGTGCGCATCAAAGGCAACGTGGACACCGCGGAGGCCTCGCCCGCCAGCCCGGTGAAAGAGACCAGCCCCATGGCTCCGGTGAACAACTAAGCCGACCACATCCATCACGCGAAAGCCCTTCCGTTCAGGAGGGGCTTTTTCGTGCCTTCCGGTGTACAGCGCGTTGTTCGTTGTGCGAGCTGCGTTCATCGACCATCGAGCAACGAATAACGAACAACGCATTTCCCCCACCGAAGTCCGATCTTCGCCCCCTGTAACGACACCCCACCGATGCCTTCGATCTCCGCCAAGGGCCGCCAGATGCCCGCCTCGCCCATCCGCAAGCTCGTCCCCTTTGCCGAAGGAGCCAAGAAGCGCGGCACCCAGGTGATCCACCTCAACATCGGCCAGCCCGACATCCCCACGCCCACCGTGGCCCTCGACGCCATTCGCCACCTCGACCGCACCGTGATCGAGTACAGCCACAGCGCGGGCTACGAGAGCTACCGCAAAGGCCTCGCCGCCTACTACGCCCAACACGGCATCCACGTCACGCACGAGCAGATCATCATCACCAACGGCGGCAGTGAAGCGCTGCTCTTCGGCATGATGGCCTGCTTCGAGCCCGGCGATGAGCTCATCATCCCCGAACCCTACTACGCCAACTACAACAGCTTCGCACTGTCCGCAGGAGTGAAGGTGGTGCCGGTGCGCAGCAGCATCCAGGATGGCTTCGCACTGCCGCCCATCGCCGACTTCGAAGCCCTCATCACCCCCCGCACCAAAGGCATCCTCATCTGCAACCCCGGCAACCCCACCGGATACCTCTACAGCGCCGACGAGCTCCAGCGCCTGCGCTCCATCGTCCTCAAGCACGACCTCTACCTCTTCGCCGATGAGGTCTACCGCGAGTTCTGCTACGACGGCGCCACCCACATCAGCGCCATGACCCTTGATGGGCTGGATCAGCACGTGGTGCTCGTGGACAGTGTGAGCAAGCGCTACAGCATGTGCGGCGCCCGTGTGGGAGCGTTCATCACCCGCAACGCCGAACTGTACAGCACGGTGCTGAAGTTCGCCCAGGCCCGCCTCAGCCCCCCCACCTTCGGGCAGATCGCCAGTGAGGCCGCCCTGCGCACCCCCGCTTCCTACTTCACCGAGGTCATCGGCGAGTACGTTCAGCGTCGCAACATCCTGGTGGACGGCCTCAACAGCATCCCCGGGGTCACCTGCCCCAAGCCGCAAGGCGCCTTCTACTGTGTAGCCCAGCTGCCCATCGACGACGCCGACCACTTCTGTCAGTGGCTGCTGGAATCCTTCAGCCATGACGGCTACACCGTGATGATGGCGCCGTGCAGCGGCTTCTACGCCGACCCCGCCACCGGACGCCAACAGGTGCGCCTGGCCTATGTGCTGGAGCAACCCCTGCTGCACAAGGCCGTGGAGGTGCTCCGCGCTGCGCTTCAGCGTTACTCGGAGGGTCGCTGACCCATCTGCGAGGGGTCGCCGACCCTCGCAGGAGGGTCGCCAACTCTCCGCACACTGCGTTAGGGCCTTGGGTCGTCGACCCTAGGCCCTGACCCATCGTCAAGTAACCCCTCTTCGTCGCATTGCGTAGAACGGTCGTCGGGCACAGGTCGCCCGCACACCGGACGTCATGCGAACACTGCTTTTCCTGCTTCTACCCGTGCTCTGCCTGCTGCCCTGCACAGGCAACGCACAGGACCAAGGCCCGCTGGAGCGCTTCTACAGTTTCGAAGTGGACCACGCCATCAGCGTGCTGGAGGAGAAACACCTCATCCAGCTGGCGGTGAACATGGATCCCTACGCCAAGGTGCTGCTGGACGACGGTCGCCAGCAGTTCGTGGTGCGCACGATGTCCGCGCTGAAAACCGCTGAGTTCACCCGTGCCGCCCAAGCGCATGGAATGGTGGTGAAGCGACGCCTTGAAGAGACCAACGAACATCAACCCACCTCGTTCGAGGGCCAATAAGCGGAACCCATGGGATATCAGCACATTCCGACCAGCTTGTTGCGCCACCTGCACACGATCCTTGCGCTCGCGGTGGCCCTTGCCTTCGCTTCGACCGCTTCGGCACAGACGGCGACCGATATCTGCACCTATGCAGCGGGCAATCAGTACACCGTGGCGACCAGCTGTACGCCACAGACCTTCAACAAGCCCAACACCTTCACCAACGCCTTGCTGCCCACAGGCTGCGGCGCTACCTCCAATAATGATGCCTGGGGATGGTTCACGGCCACCGGCACCACTACGAACATCACCTACACCCCGGGCAGCGGTAATCCACGCATCCACCTGTTCAGCGGCGCGTGCGGGGCACTGACCCAGGAGGCCTGTGTGAACGCTGGGGCCAACGGTGTGGCAGAAACGATCACCTACGCCACCACCATCGGAGTGAACTACATGGTCCGTATCCAATCGGCCAATAACAATACGATGAACGGTACCCTGTGCGTGTGGTCGCCACCGGTCAATGACAACCCTTGCGCTGCCACCGCCCTCACCGTAGGAACGTCATGCTCAGCCATCGCTGGCACCAACGTTAGTGCAACGGCCACCTCCGGCATTCCCGCCCCCGGCTGCGCCTCCTACTCCACCGCCGATGTGTGGTACACCTTCATCGCCCCAGCTGGCGGAAGCATCAACATCGAGACCGCGCCCGGCACCCTTACCGACGGTGGTGTGGCCATCTACAGCGCCACCGCGTGCGCAGGCACCTACAGCCTGATCAGCTGCGACGATAGCAACGGGCCCGGCAACATGGGCCAGGCGCAAGCCACCGGCCTCATCGCCGGACAGACCTACTACGCCCGTGTCTGGGGCAATGGTGGCGCCACCGGAACCTTTACCATTTGCGCCCATGCCTTGGCCAACGACAACCCCTGCGGCGCAACGGCCCTCACGGTCGGCACAGCTTGTACACCCGTATCCGGCACCAACGTAGCCGCCACGGGCACCACCGGCGTCCCCGCCCCCGGTTGCGCCTCCTACTCCACCGCCGATGTGTGGTATTCGTTCGTGGCCGGATCCACAGGCAGCATCGCGGTGGAAACGAACGTCGGAACGCTCACCGATGGTGGTGTTGCCATCTACAGTGCCACTGCCTGCGGAGGAACCTTCAGCCTCTTGGCCTGTGATGACAACAACGGCCCCGGGAACATGTCCCTGGCCCTGCGGAACGGCCTTACCCCAGGCACAACGTACTACGTGCGTGTGTGGGGCAATGGCGGTGCCACGGGTACCTTCACCATCTGCGCCTATTCGCTACCGAACGACAACCCGTGCGGTGCCACAGCGCTCACCGTGGGCTCCTCCTGCGTGGCGGTCAGTTCTACCAACGCGTCGGCGACCGGAAGCACCGGCGTTCCCGCGCCCACGTGCGCCAGCTACAGCACCAGTGATGTGTGGTTCACCTTCGTGGCACCCGCTACCGGTGTGACCACCATTTCCGCCGAACCCGGGGGATTGACCGATGGCGGCATGGCCCTCTATAGCGCTACCGCATGTAACGGTACCTTCACGCAGATCGAGTGCGATGACAACGACGGTACAGGCAACATGCCGAGCATCGCCCGTACGGGCCTTACGCCCGGGCAGACCTACTACGTCCGCATGTGGGGCAACGGCGGCGCCACCGGCACCTTCACCATCTGCGCATTCGACCCCACACTGCCAGGCGACAACCCGTGTGGTGCGATCGCACTGCCAGTAGGCACATCCTGCACTGCCGTGGCCGGTACCAACGTGGGCTCCACCGGCACCGCCATTGCCAACCCGGGCTGTGCAGCCTACAACGGCGTTGATATTTGGTACACCACTGTAGTGCCCGCCAGCGGTATCGTTACCGTACAGACCTTCGCCAATACGCTCGCCGATGGCGGTCTGGCTGCCTACACGACCACCGCTTGCAACGGCACCTTCACCCTGCTCAACTGCATCGACGACGTAGGAGGCAACCTCATGCCCTCGA
>JALOLX010000112.1 GCA_025455765.1 Flavobacteriales bacterium
CGTGCTGCTGAAAGGCACCACGATGGGCGCCACCACCGACCTCGATGGCCGCTTCAGCTTCGAGGCCGAACCCGGCTCTTACACCCTGCTGGTGAGCTTCGTAGGCTACGAGCCGGTGGAGCGACCCGTGACCGTGATCGCTGAGCAGACCACCCGCATGGATGTGGAACTGAAGGGGCAGGCGATCGAAATGAAGACCCTGGAAGTGGTCACCACACGTCGCACCGAGACGGAAGCTGCGGTGGTTATGGAGACCCGCCAGAGCGAACAGGTGGTCAATGGCGTTGGTCGGGAGCAGATAAGCAAAGGCCAGGACCGCAGCGCAGGCGATGTAGTAAAGCGGATCCCCGGTGTCACCATGGTTGGAGATCGCTTTGTAATGATCCGTGGCCTTGCCGACCGCTACAATACCGTTCTGCTAAATGATGTCATCGCTCCAAGCTTGGAAAGCGATCGCCGTGCGTTCAGCTTTGATGTTCTTCCGAGCGGTGCGTTGGACCGCGTGATGGTTTACAAGACCGGAGCTGCTGAACTTCCTGGAGAATTTGCCGGGGGGGTGATCAAGATCTACACCGTGAACGTCCCAACAGAGAACCAGGTACGCGTGGATTACGGTGCATCCTTCCGCCCCGGAACCACCTTCAACGACTTTTATAGCAGCCAACGAAGTGGCACAGACAACGTGGGATTTGATAACGGTCTGCGTCAACTACCGGATCGGTTCCCCGGCAACCTGTTCAACACCACACCGGAACGCCTGCAAGCTGCCGGCCGCTCGCTCGCCAATAATTGGGTGGCCGACCGCAGGTCCGCGATGCCTGACCAACGCCTGGGAGTGATGCTTGCACGCCGATTCGGTGGCGAAGGCAAAAAAGTCACGGGTGGAAATGTGACCAGTCTCAGCTACAGCAATACGCACCTGGCCTATACTGCCAAGAACTACAACTACAATGTGTTCGACCCCGTGAGCCAGCGGAGTGATAGCATTTACAACTACAACGATAACGAGAACATCCAACAAGTTCGGTTCACCGCGTTGAACAACCTGAGCCTGCTGCTGGGTACACAAAGCAAGATCGAGTTCAGGAACCTGTTCACGCAACAAGGGTCGGACCAGACCACGCTGCGTACGGGCCGCAATTTCGAAGAACAGTTCGAAGTACGGAACTACGCCTTCCGCTATCAGCAGCGGACCATTTACAGTGGCCAGCTGTATATTGAACACACATTGCGCCCGGATATCTCCAAGTTGAGCATGACCGGAGGATATGCCCGCACCTGGAGCCAGGAGCCTGACTTCCGTCGCATCCGTACCGTTCGTGACATCAACACCACTGATAGCAATACACCATTCCAGACCATCATCCCACCGGGTGCAACTACCCTGGATGCTGGCCGTTTCTTCAGCGACCTCAGCGAGCAGGTCCTCACGGGCAAGTTGGACTATGAGCATAAATGGGAAGGTGATAAGCTCAATGTGAAACTGCGTACCGGGGTTTTCATGGAGCAAAAAGATCGCCTCTTCAATGCACGTTGGATGAGCTTCCGTGCCGCCAATAGTTCGTCACTCGACCAAAGCCTGCTCACGCTTCCGCTCAACGAGTTGTTCAGTGCAGAGAACATCAACACCACCTCAGGCTTCAAGCTGGAGGAAGGCACCAACCCCAGCGACCGCTACGATGCCGCGAACACGCTGCTGGCAGGCTATGTCGGATCCACATTGACGAAGAACACCACAACTGTTACGGTCGGCGTGCGGGCTGAATACAACACGCAGGTGCTCAACAGCGCCACTTTCGGAGGCCGTCGCGTACGTGTGAACAACCCTGTGCTCAGCATCCTCCCCTCGATCAACGCTTCGCGCAAGATCACCGAAAAGGCACAGATCCGCTTGGCTTGGGCTACAACGGTCAACCGACCTGAGTTCCGGGAACTCGCACCCTTTGCGTTCTACGACTTCAGCTTCAACAATGTGCTTATCGGTAACGACAGCCTGAATATCGCTACTGTGCAGAACGTGGATGCACGTTATGAGTACTACCCCAGTGCCGCTGAATTGGTGAGCGTGGGACTGTTCTACAAGCATTTCACCAACCCGATCGAAATGTTCTTCCTGCCTGGCGCCGGTAGCGGTGGCACCCGTAACTTCACGTTCGGAAACGCGGTCTATGCTCAAAGTCTCGGCGCCGAAGTGGAGCTGCGTCGACAGCTCAGTGGGCTCTTCACCGAGGGATACCTCAGCCGCGTCGGGCTGATGTTCAATGCGGCCTATATCATCACCGAGGTAGAGCTTGGCGGTGAGGCTCGGGGACAGGCGCAACAGCGCCCCCTCATGGGACAATCCCCCTACATCGTCAACGCTGGCCTCTATTACCAGGACACCGATCGCAAACTCCAATACAGCATCCTCTATAACGTCATTGGTCCTCGGCTCTTCGCCGTAGGCACCTTCGGCACACCTGACATCTATGAGATGCCCCGCAACGTGATCGACCTCACCCTTACTAAAGGCTTCGGAAAACACTTCGAGGTGAAAGTGAGCGCACAGGATATCCTCAACCAACGCGTGCTGCTCATTCAAGACTCCAATGAGAGCGGCGGGATCGACAGCAAGGACGAAGAGATCATGAGCTTCCGCAGAGGCTCCCTGTTCTCAGCCGGTATCGGGCTACGCTTCTGACCTTGCTCCTCCCCTCAATGAAGCCCGGCGATCGTCGGGCTTCATTGTTAACACAAGCTTGACATGGCTTGACGTAATGATAAAACAAACGCCAATGACAGGTAACACGCAGGGGGTCAATTTGCAGCGTCAGCAAGAACCAATCTGAACCACGACATGACCTCCATGAAGTACAATGCCCTGAGCCTGCTGCTCACCGCCGCTCTGCTGGTGGTGTTACCAAGCTGCTCTAAGAAAGAAGGATGCACCGACCCCACCGCATCGAACTACGATCCCGATGCCGAGAAGGATTGCTGTTGCGAATACCCGACACCGCCAACCGGTAGTGGAGTGATCGAAGTGACCGAGAGCATCACGACCAACACGACTTGGACGAGCAATAACAAGTACCTCATCAAGGGGTTCATATACGTGGAGGATGGCGCTACGCTAACCATCCAACCAGGTACAATCATCAAGGGGGATAAGCCCACCAAAGGAACCCTCATCGTAAAGCGGGGCGGCAAGCTGATCGCCGATGGTACGGCCAGCCAACCCATCGTCTTCACAAGCAACCAAGCACCCGGCAGCCGTGACTACGGCGATTGGGGTGGGATCATCTTATGTGGCCGCGCTCCTCACAATCGCCCGAGCGACCCCATCGTTGAAGGTGGCGTGGACGCCCAATACGGCGGCAATGACCCCAATGACAACAGCGGCATCCTACGCTACGTGCGCATCGAGTTCAGCGGCATCCCCTTCCAGCCGAACCAAGAGATCAATGGTCTCACCATGGGTGGCGTTGGTCGCGGAACGATCATCGAACACATTCAGGTCAGCTACTGCGGTGATGACAGCTACGAATGGTTCGGTGGTACGGTAAATGCCAAACACCTCATCGCCTTCCGTGGATGGGACGACGACTTCGATCAGGACTTCGGTTGGCAGGGCAAAGTGCAGTGGGCTGTTTCACTTCGTGATCCCAATATTGCCGATGCCAGCAGTTCCAATGGATTCGAATGTGACAATGATTCTGAAGGCAACCCGGTGGCACCGTACAGCCAAGGCACCTGGAGCAACGTGAGCATTTTCGGCCCCAAGGCAGATGCGAGCACCACCATCAGCGCGCAATACGCCCGTGCACTGCACCTGCGTCGCAATACGCAGACGCGCGTCTTCAACAGCGTGTTCGCCGGTTACCCCACCGGATTGTTCATCGATGGCAACAGCACCCAGGCCAACGCCACCAATGGCGATCTGATGTTCCGCAACAACGTAATCGCCGGCATGGGCACCGCACTGAACGTACCCAGTGGTCAGAACTGGGACCAGGCCGCCCTCACCAACTGGTTCAACACTTCCGGGTGGAACAACATGATCTACGCCAATAACAGCGACCTGCAAGTGGCCAACCCCTTCAACCTGACCGCACCCAGCTTCGTGCCCAACAGTGGAAGCCCGCTGCTCAGCGGCGCCGACTTCACCAGTGGCCCGCTGGCTGACGCCTTCTTCACTCCGGTCAGCTACCGCGGTGCGTTTGGCAGCGACAACTGGACCGCTGGCTGGGCCAACTGGGACCCGCAGAACACCACCTACTGAGACCGGTACATCGCAAACACCCCTCAGTGAAGGGAAGGCCTCGCGCAAGCGGGGCCTTCTCCGTTCTGAGTACTACCCAAAGGGCGCCAACAGCACCGCGTACCGCAGCGCTTTGCCCACCAGCATCAACACGGCCGTGGCCACCAGCGGACTGCGACCCAACCCCAGGGCCACCGCGATCACATCGCCCACCACCGGCAGCCAGCACGCCAACGCCGCCCATGGGCCATAGCGCGCGACGCGTCCTCGCCAGCGCTCAGCGTCCGCCGCATCCACCCTGAGCCACCGCAGCAGTCGTTCCGCATCCCCCAGGTGGCCCAGCACGTAGGAGCTCATGCCCCCAAGCCAATTGCCCGCGGAGGCCGCCACCAACAGCTGCAACGGGGGCCAGCCTGCTCCGGCCATGGCCAGCAGCACCAGCTCAGAGCTGAACGGCAGCACCGTGGCCGCCAGAAAGCTCGCCAGGAACAGGCCTGTCAACCCCCACGTCATCCAACTTTCCCCCAGCTCCATGCGTTGTTCCCCTAGCGCCAAAGCTACACCGGGCAGGATCGGCACGCATTTTGGCGGGATAACGACGAACTTTGAGCCATGCTACGCTGGATCCTCCTTCCCCTCTGTGCCCTGGCACTGGAGCTGGCCGCCCAACAAGCGCCCCAGGAACGCCCGCGTCGTAACAACAACTGGCAGCAGCGCCGCACCGCCACCGTGGGCATTGGGGTGGAGGTCGGTATTCCGCGTGGCGCCTTCAAGCAGACCTGGGGGCGCGAGGTGGCCGGGTTCAGTGCGAATTTCACTGCACCGATGCGGCTGTTGCCCTTCGACTGGGGCTTTGATTATTCCTTCGGGGCGCTCGGTGGCGAATCCAAGGTGGTGGCCATCAACGAGCAAGCCCTTACCGCCACCACTGGCGATCTACGCATACGTAGCAGTGTGATGGGCTACCACGGCCAACTGCGCTTCAAACCCCTCCAAGGCAAGGTGATGCCCTACGGCGAACTGCTGGCCGGTGCGCGGCACTTCGTCACCCGATCCACCATCGAAGTGGAAGGCCTGGACCAGCCCATCCGCGAAGAGCGCAACGAAAGCGCTCTGGCTTGGAGCGGTGGTTGGGCCGTGGGCCTGCAGGTGGCGCCTACGCGTAGCTTCTACGTGGAAGGACGTGTCGAAAGCCTCGAAGGATCGGAAGTGGAGTACGTCGACCCGCGCTCCATCGTCATCGACCAGGACGGACAAGTGTCGTACACCACCCTGCGGTCAGGCACCAGCGTACTGAACATCCACCTCGGCATCGGACTCCGCTTCTGAGGTGGGAACAAGGTCTGCGGTACACTCCAGAACACCGCCGGTTGTTCGTAACCTCTGCGTAACCTAAGCAGGAGGCACCTCAGAAGCCCCGCACGGAGCCGTAAACTTGTGCCCCAATGGCGCACATTCATAGCGCCCTCATCTCGGTCTTCCACAAGGACGGCCTAGCTCCTGTAGTGCAGGAATTGCATCGCCTCGGCGTGCAACTGCTCTCCACCGGCGGCACACAGGACTACATCGCTTCACTGGGCATTCCCGTTACCGCCGTGTTCACTGGGCATTCCCGTTACCGCCGTGGAGGACCTCACCTCCTACCCCAGCATCCTCGGTGGTCGAGTAAAGACCCTGCACCCCAAGGTCTTCGGAGGCATCCTGGGCCGCCGCGACCTTGCCTCGGATGTGGCCCAGCTGGAGGAGTTCGACATCCCTCCCATCGACCTGGTGATCGTGGACCTCTACCCCTTTGAGGCCACGGTGGCTAAGGGTGGCACCGACGCGGAGATCATCGAGAAGATCGATATCGGGGGCATCAGCCTCATTCGTGCTGCGGCCAAGAACCACGCCGATGTGGTGATCGTGCCCAGCATGGCACAGTACGCTGAACTGCTCCGCCTGCTGCAGGAACAGAACGGTTCCACCACCCTGCCCCAACGGCGGGCCTTCGCAACGGCCGCCTTCGCCGTAAGCAGCCACTATGACAGCGCGATCCATGGCTGGTTCAGCGGCGGCCAGGGCGATCTCCGCCTCAGTGCCGGCCCCACAACGGTGCTGCGCTACGGCGAGAACCCCCATCAACAAGGGGCCTTCCACGGTGATCTGCAGGCCATGTTCGAGCAGCTCCATGGCAAGGAGCTCAGCTACAACAACCTCCTCGACCTCGATGCGGCGGTGGAGCTCATCGATGACCTCTCCACCATCTGCGTTGAAAGGCCGAAGGGAGCCGAGGCCTTCGCGATCCTCAAGCACAACAACGCCTGCGGTGCGGCCGTGCGCCCCACTGCGAAGGAGGCCTGGGATGCCGCGCTAGCCGGTGATCCCGTGAGCGCCTTCGGTGGCGTGCTCATCACCACGGCGCGCATCGACAAGGCCACCGCCGAAGCCATCGACACCATCTTCTTCGAGATCATCGCCGCACCCGACTACGACGCGGATGCGCTGGAGGTGCTGACGAAGGCGGTGGCCAACGCCGCCAGCATGAAGAGCGCCACCACCAAGGCGCCCAGCGCGCAGGAGGTGAACGACATGGTGTTCGCCACGATCCTCGTGAAACACACCAAGAGCAACGCCATCGTGCTGGCCAAGGACCACCAACTGCTGGCCAGCGGAACCGGGCAGACCAGCCGTGTGGACGCCCTCGAACAGGCCATCGCCAAGGCGGGCAAGTTCACCTTCGACCTGCATGGCGCAGTGATGGCCAGCGACGCCTTCTTCCCTTTCCCCGACTGCGTGGAGATCGCCCACAAGGCGGGCATCACCGCTGTGGTCCATCCCGGCGGCAGTATCCGCGACCAGGACAGCATCGACTATTGCAATGCGCACGGCCTGGCCATGTGCATCACCGGCACCCGACACTTCAAACACTGACCGACAACGGACCATGAGCTGGTTCAACTTCTTCACCCAGGAGATCGCCATCGATCTCGGCACCGCCAACACCCTGATCATCCACAATGACAAGGTGGTGGTGGACGAGCCCAGCATCGTGGCCGTGGACCGCACCAGCGGCAAGGTGATCGCTGTGGGGCGCCAGGCACAACAGATGCATGGCAAGACCCACGAGAACATCAAGACCATCCGCCCCCTGCGCGATGGCGTGATCGCCGACTTCAAGGCCGCCGAGGACATGATCAAGGGCATGATCCGCATGATCAAGCCCGGCCGTCAGCTCTTCAGTCCCAACCTGCGCATGGTGATCTGCATCCCCAGCGGCATCACCGAAGTGGAGAAGCGCGCCGTGAAGGACAGCAGCGAACACGCCGGCGCCAAGGAGGTCTACCTCATCCACGAACCCATGGCCGCCGCCATCGGGATCGGCATCGATGTGGAGGAACCCATGGGCAACATGATCATCGACATCGGCGGTGGCACCAGCGAGATCGCCGTCATCGCCCTCGGTGGCATCGTCTGCGACAAGAACATCCGCGTGGCCGGTGATGAATTCACCAGCGACATCGAAGAGTACATGCGCCGCCAGCACAATATCCTGGTGGGCGAACGCACCGCCGAGCAGATCAAGATCGAAGTGGGTGCGGCGATGACCGAGCTGGACAACCCGCCCCCCGACTATGCCGTGCGCGGCCGTGACCTGATGACGGGCATCCCCAAGGAGATCACCGTCACCTACAGCGAGATCGCCCAAGCCTTGGACAAGAGCATCAGCAAGATCGAGGAGGCCATCCTCAGTGCGCTGGAGGCCACCCCCCCGGAGCTGAGCGCCGACATCTACAAGACCGGCATCTACCTCGCCGGTGGCGGTGCACTGCTCCGCGGCCTCGACAAGCGCATCAGCATCAAGACCAAACTACCCGTCCACGTGGCGGAGGACCCCCTGCGCGCCGTGGCCCGTGGCACCGGCATTGCCTTGAAGAACATCGACCGCTTCCAGTTCCTGATGAGGGAGTAATGAGTTGCGCGTGACGAGTGGCGAGTGCTGCCACCAGGCCTGCGACCGGCCAATGGGGCATCACTCGCCACTCGCCACTCGTCTCTCGCCACTCAACCATGCGCGACCTCTTCCGCTTCCTTTTCCGCATTCGCAATTTCCTGCTTTTCGCGGTGCTGCTCGTCGTTTCGCTGGTACTGCTCACCAGCAACAGCGTACACCACCGCGCCACGGCCATCAGCTCCAGCAAGAAGAGAACGCCAACTGGCGCAATCGACACCGCAGCAGTTATGCGCCTGTGGAGGATCTTTATGTGCGCATCAACGACAGCATCTTCCGCCAGGAATATGCCGTGATCAGTGCCAAAGTGGTGAACAGCACCTGGCACAAACAGAAGAACTTCCTCACCCTCAACAAGGGTGCGGCCTCGGGCATCCAT
>JALOLX010000113.1 GCA_025455765.1 Flavobacteriales bacterium
TTGGTGGGGCAGCCTGCGTACATGCGGAGCTTTGGCGGAAGCGCGTCCGATGTGTGTAATGACCTCGTCATTGGCGCTGATGGAAGTGTGCGCATGGTGGGTTCCACCTCGACCCCCGCATACGTGTTCGGGAGCGGGGACGGGTTCCTCGTGCGTACCGATCTGAGCGGAGCGCTGATCGGCGCATCATCGTTCGGATCTCCGCAGAACGATGCGCTCACCTCTGTGGAAGCGTTGCCGGACAGTGGTGCGTTCGTGGTGGGCTATACCAGTGGCTTTGGAGCAGGCTTCCTCGACTATCTGGTGACACGACTGGACAAGAACAACAACATCCTGTGGAGCCTCCGCATCGGCGGAGCACAGGATGACCTGCCCTTGGGAACCGCACTAACGCACGATGGTGGGATCGTCATTTATGGTTACCAAGGACTCACTGCGACCAATTACGAGCATTTCGTGGCCAAGGTCAGCGGAGCGGGGGCGTTGGTGTGGACACGCCTGATCCGTGCTCCGGGATATGACTTCGGCTTTGCGATCGAGCGAACACCGGACAATGGGTTCATCCTGTGCGGCGAGTCGGAAGCCCTTGGTGCCAATGCCCCGCACACCTTCGTAGCCAAGCTTACAGCGGATGGTGCGGTCACCTGGCGCCAGGTGTATGCCACCAATGGTGAAGACCACGGCACGGGCATCATCCCCACCTTGGATGGCGGCTATGCGGTGACGGGCTACACGTTCGGCTATGGAGCTCCCGAAGGCGATGCGTTCCTGATGAAGCTCACGGCCTCCGGCGCCATCAGCTGGTTCCGCCGCTACGGGGACGGGCGGTACCAGACCCCGACCGGTGTGGTGCAGATGCCCGATTCAACGTATTGGATCACAGGGACGAGCAGCACGGGCGGCTTCGTGAACCCCAACATCTTCCTGATCCACGCCAACAAGAACGGTGCATTGCTCTCCGCACAGGAGTTCGGCAACCCGATGCGCACGGAGCGGGCCAATTCCATGGTCATTGCGCCGGATGGTGGATCGCTCATCGGCGGTGAAGTGTCCAATTGCCCTGAAAGCAACTTTCAAGCCTTGCTCATGCGCACCACGCCAGGCGGCCACTGTCCGGGTTGCGACTCGTTGAACGTGGTCTATACCAGCAGCACGCATACACCCAGCATCCTTACAGGCTTCACGCTCAATACCGGTGGGGCCAGCTCCGTGGTGAGCCCTGCCATCCGATCGGTAGAGCCCCTTACCACCAGTTGCTCGCTGGAACTGCCGTTGCCTGTGGAGCTCCTGTCCTTCGATGGTGTAGCGAACGGTCCCGTTAATGATCTGTATTGGACCACGGCCACCGAACGCAACAGCCACCGCTTTGAGGTGGAGCGGAGCACGGATGCGGCGCAATGGGAGCTGGTAACGACCGTACCAGCAGCAGGAAATAGCCATCACCTGCTGCACTACCAAGCTGTGGATGAGCATCCCTTGGACATCACCTATTATCGCTTGCAACAGATCGATCTGGATGGAAGCAAGTCCTACAGCGATGTGATCGTGGTGATGCGCGACCGCGGGACAGGAACACTGATGGTCTATCCGAACCCGGGGTATGACCGCATCACTGTACAGGGCTATTCGAATGAGGAATGGCGCACGGTGAGCGTGCTGGCTGCAGATGGGCGGACAGTATTGAACGCGATCCCTTCTGGTGCAGGAGGGCGAGAGATCATTGATGTTCCGCAGTTGCCAGCGGGGACATACATCATCCAGGTGACCACCGACAGGAGCGTAGGCTCCGTGCGGTGGGTGAAGCAGGATCAGTAGCGCACCCGCACCTCGTCCAAGGGCTTGCGTACCAGGTCGGGTACTTCGCAGGCTGTGGCCGGGTAGCCGATGGGGATCAGCAGGAAGGGCCGTTCGTTCTCCGGTCGCTGCAACAGGCGCAACAGGAAGTTCATGGGGCTGGGCGTATGGGTGAGCGTCACCAGTCCCGCGTGTCGCGCTGCTGCGAGCAGGAATCCACAGGCCAGTCCCACGCTCTCTTCCACGTAGTAGTTCTTGCGACGGCTTCCATCGGCCTTCGTCTCGTACGCTCGCTTGAACACCACGATCAGGCAGGGCGCCACTTCCAGGAATTCCTTCTGCCAGTCCGTACCTAACGGGGCCAGGTCCTCAAGCCATTCGGCCGACATACGCCCGCTGTAGTTCTCGCGCTCCTCCTCCTCGGCGGCGGACCGGATGGCCTTCTTCAGGGCCGGGTCGGTCACCACGCAGAACGTCCACGGTTGCTTATGCGCACCGCTGGGCGCCGTGCTGGCGGCACGCACCAGGTCGTCGATCACCGCTTCGGCGATGGGCTCGGGGCTGAAGTGACGGACGCTTCTGCGGCCATCGAGCAGGGTGTGGAACTGCGCTGCCAGCTCGGCGGTACGGACAGCATCGTAGCGGACCGGCGAGTAGGGGACGGTGCGGTGGACCGGCGGAGATCCCGCAGCGGGGTTGGTGTTCGCGGGCGTTCCCTCGTCGCTCGGCTTATCCTTGTTCATCGTGCCACCATAAAGCGTTGTGCCACTCCCGGTGCGGTCAGGATGTAGGTGCCATTGGCAAGGCTGCGTACATCCACCACCAGCGTACCAGCGGCGGTGTTCGGTATCCGCATAACGGTGCGGCCCGAAAGGTCGTGGACCTCGTAAACGGCCACTGCGTTGTCGATCATCTGCTGCACGTTCAGTACGTCGGAAGCGGGCTGCGGGAAGAGCAACACCGGTGCACTGGCGTTCAGTTCCTCCACATCGGTGGTGAAGTTGTTCGCGCCGATCTCCACCGCATTGTGGATGGCGCCTTGGAATTCGCCTACGAAGGCCACCACATGGCAGTTGTCGATGTTCCAGGAGGCTGGCACGGTGAACGTGTAGGTGCGCTGTTCCAAGGTGCCTTGGGTGTTGGTCGTCAGTTCGTCACCCCACAGCGGCGAAAGGTAGGCGCGCAGTACGTGCTGGTGTGAATAGTTGGACTGGGCACCGCCTTGGTAGTTCTGTTGGTAACCGATGATGTTGCTTTGGGTGAGCAACACATGGACGCGGTCATTACCGGCGGTGCCATCTGCGGTGTAGTACACCTCCGCCGTAACGGTGAGCACGCGGGTCGCTTCATTGAACTGGGTGGCCGCACCGATGTTCACTGGTGATGCGGTAGCCAGGTTGGTGTTGAGGGCACTTCCCCATTGGGTGCGGCTGATCGCCAGTTGCCCGTTGTGTGGTGTTCGGTTCATCAGGCCGATGGGCTGCGAATTGATGCCGAACTGCGACCACAACGCAGAGCCGGCAGCGGTGCGGAAGTCGGGCTGGTTGCCTGACGGGGTTGCCAGACCGCCGCCGTGGATGCCGATCACGATGAGGTCGTCCGCGTTGCTGGCGAGTAGGCTGGTGGCCACCGTATTGCCTTGGGGGCAAACGCCACAGTTGATGGCGGTGAACTTCTCCAGAACGCCGCGGCGGTTGCTCGGTTGAGTGGAGACCAAGGTCTGTGCTGCAAGGGCGGGCGAAAGCAGGCAGGCGAGGAGGGCGATGCGCATGGCGGAGGTGATCATTTGGAAGGCGAACGTAGCCCCCAGGTATCACGGGATCATCACAGCCCGGAAAGTGGTGCGGAACTGCTCCTCACCGCTCCTCGAACACGAACACCTTGCGGAGGCGTTCCTGGCCTTGGGCGTTGTGGTAGCGCTCTTTGCGCTCGGCGGGGGCTGAGACCATGCGGGTGTTGAGGTAGAAGCTGAGGCCGATGATGGCGCCGAGGATGAGCAGGTCGAGGAGGAACAACACATCAAACCCGCCGGCCGCGCCATTTGTGATCAAGCGTAGTGCACCGATGATCGTAAGGACGGCGATGAGGCGGAAGAACTCGCCTCGGTAGTTGAGAATACCGATAACGGCGATGACGTTGATCACGGGCATCAGCAAGAGCGCGATCCAACCGAACGGGTTGCCACCCATCACCATGAACGAACCAATAAGCAGTTTAAGTGCGATGGTGACAAAGAGCAGCACGACCAGTGCGAGCCACGGTGTGCGGTACGTGGCGCGAGCCTGAAGCGTGGGGATGTACCGCACCACGGTCACGAGGTCCTCTTCCTTGAGCGTGCTGTTGGCTTTCAGGTTGCTGAACGCCTCCTGACGCGAAGCGCCAGCCAGGATCAGGCGCTTGGCCTCGTTATAGGTCTCTTTCTTCGTCATGGGTATGGCCAAGATAGTGGTTGCGGTTGCACGGTGGAGACACAGGTACACGCTGTTCCGCATGGTCCTGCTGGTCCAGATGATCTTCCTCTTCCACGATACCGCGCTCGGTTCATCCCATCATCCACCCCCCAAGCCAGCCAACCCCTTACTTCGCAACATGCGAAAGCTCTTGGTCGCGCTGTTGTTCCTTCCGGTTGTTGCCCATGCGCAACGTTCAGCACGAACGGAGCTGCAGCGCATGGGTCCACCACAACCCTACACCATCGGGGTCATTGAGACGCTCCGCTCGCACGTGTTGGGCGAGGAGCGAGTGCTCAACATCCACCTGCCGCCGGGCTACGGCACGGACACCACGCAGCGCTACCCACTGATCGTACTGTTGGATGGCAGTGCGGACGAGGACTTCCTGCATGTGGTGGGCGGCCTGCAGTTCGCCAGTTATCCCTGGATCAATTGGATGCCACCGAGCATCTTGGTTGGCATCGCCAACGTGGACCGCAAGCGTGACCTCACGTTCCCCACCACCATCGCAGCGGACAAGGAGAAGTTCCCCACCACGGGCGGAAGTGCGGCGTTCATGGCGTTCCTGGAGCGGGAAGTGCTGCCGTTCCTGCAGCGGGAATACCGCATCGGCAACGATCGCACGCTCATTGGTCAGAGCCTGGGTGGGCTGTTCGCCACGGAGCTGCTCTTTCGCAAGCCTTATCTGTTCGGTCACTACCTCATCGTAAGTCCCAGCCTGTGGTGGGACGGCGGATCGCTGTTGCAGCTTAACCATGATGTGCTGATGGCACCGGACATCGGTGTGGCGACCGTTCATATTACCGTGGGCGACGAGGGGCGTGGCATGGTGGGGCCGGCAGAACAGTTGGCCGCGCTGTTGCGTAAGGAGAGCCAGGCGCGCATTGAACTGCAGCGCATCCATGGGCTGGACCATGCGAACATCCTGCATCGCGCGGTGATGGACTATTTCCAGTGGCGGGGGCAGGAGCGGGCGAAGTGATCGTTGTCGAACATGCACCGCGCTGGAACGTTGTTCCCAAGCGTACGTCCATGTCCGCGCAACGCACCGATGGAGAGCTCTGCTTACGATCACACCACCTGCGAATACAGCGGTCTCCGTTCACTGGCCAGCATCTTGCAGGAACAGGAGGAGCTCGAAGCCCAGCGTGTTCGTGCTGAACGGTCAGTGTTCACGGAGGAGGAGCGGGATCGCATCATCCAGATGGCGTGGGAGGACCGCACACCGTTCGAGGCCATCACGGCGCAGTTCAGGTTGAAGGAGAAGGACGTGATCGCCCTGATGCGGAGCCAGCTTCAGCCTTCCAGTTTCCGGCTGTGGCGAAGGCGGATGAAGGCCCGAAGGACCAAGCATGCGGCGCGGCGCGCCACCACCGTACAGCGGTTCAAGAGCAGGCAGCAGCGCGATACCAGCAACCGCATGGCCAAGCGGTGAGCG
>JALOLX010000114.1 GCA_025455765.1 Flavobacteriales bacterium
CTGGTGGGGCGGTGATGCCACCTACGTGAACGCCTTCGTGGGAGTGAACATGGCCTCGGCCGTGCTCCTCACGCTGATCTTCGGCTGGCGCGAACTGGGCACGGGCCCACGGGCGCGGTGGAGCGATGCGCACTGAGCGCGCCGGTCACTTGTCCACCACGCGGGGCACCTTGAAGTAGTCGCTGTCCTTCACCGGACTGTTCCGCAGCGCTTCCTGCTTGCTTACGATATCGCTGGCGATCACCGCATCGGGCCGCAATACGTTCTCCTCTTCGGTCATGAAGATGAGCGGTTCCACGCCAGCGGTATCCACCTCGTTCAAACGCTCCACAAAGGAGAGCACACGCTCCATGTCCGCCAGGATGGCTGCGCGCGCGGCCGGATCGCTGTAGTCCAGCTTGGCCAGTTCGGCGATGCGGTCCAGGGTCTGTTCAGTGATCTGCATGGCGGGGAGCGAACTGGATCAAGGGCTCTTCGATGGTGGCGTACACCTGCTGGCGCAAAGCTACCAGATCATCCATCGTCATGCCCTTGGTGGGGATGGGCTTATGGAGCACGGCGCGGGCCCGTCCTGGTCGTGCGCGGCTAAGCAGTTCCAACGGTTCACCGAAGAGGCGCCAGTGGTCCACGAAGGTCACCGGCACGATGGGCACCTGCTTCTCAATGGCCAGGCGGAAGGCCCCGTCCTTGAAGGGCTTCATGCGCGGTGCATGGGCAGGGATGGTGCCTTCGGGAAAGAGGGCGATGCTGGTGCCACGATCGATGGCGTCGCCGGCCTTGCGCAACGCCATGGCGGCCTCCACGCGGTTGTTGCGGTTCACGGCGATGTTCATCCCCTTGAAGAAGATGTTGAAAAGCGGCCACTTCAGCAGTTCGTACTTGCCCATGAAGAGGAAGTACGTGGGGATGATGTTGTACATCTGGATGATGTCGAGGTAGCTGCCGTGGTTGCAGCAGATCACCATCGGCCCGGCAGGCAGGTCTGCGCGGCGCTCCACCTGTTGCGGTGTGCCGATGGCCCATTGCAGAAAGAAGGCCCACCGCCGCTTCATGCGGAAGGCACGCGGATACCGGTCGGGATGGCCGAGCAGCAGGCGGAAGTAGGGATAGAGCACCACCAGCGAACCGAAGAACACCAGCGCGAACCAGAGCTTATAGACCCAACGCAGCGGCAGGAAGAGCCAACGCGCCAAGGGCGAACGGAGCTGTTCACCATCGGGCACCCGGTGGCGGGCGGCAGCGTGCTGTTCCATGGAACGGGAGCGCGAATGTAGCCAGCTTGGAGGGAGCAAGGCCGCGCAGGGCGCTGCTATCTTCGCCGCTTCATGGCGCGCATCCTCACAGGCATCCAAAGCACCGGCACACCGCACCTTGGCAATGTGCTCGGTGCCATCCGTCCGGCCATCGCGCTCAGCGAACGCCCGGGCAACGACTCCTTCTTCTTCATTGCCGACCTGCACTCCCTCACCCAGATCAAGGATGGGGCGGTGCTGCGGGGCAACACCAACGCCGTGGCCGCAGCGTGGCTGGCCTGCGGGCTCGACCCAGCGCGCACGGTGTTCTACCGCCAGAGCGACGTACCCGAGGTGACCGAGCTGTGTTGGTACCTCAACTGCTTCTTCCCCTATTCACGCCTGGCGCTGGCCCACAGCTTCAAGGACAAGGCCGACCGCCTGGAGGATGTGAACGCAGGCCTCTTCACCTATCCCATGCTCATGGCGGCGGACATCCTGCTGTATGATGCACACTACGTGCCCGTGGGGAAGGACCAAATGCAGCACCTGGAATTCACCCGCGATGTGGCCGAGCGCTTCAACCACCGGATGGGCGAGACCTTCGTAGTGCCCGATGCGCGCATCGACGAGCAGGTGATGGTGGTGCCCGGCACCGATGGCGAGAAGATGAGCAAGAGCCGCAACAATCTGGTGCGGCTCTTCGCCAGCGAGAAGGAGCTGAAGCAGGATGTGATGGGCATCGTCACGGACAGCCAGCCGTTGGAGGCACCGAAGGATCCCGAAGCCAATAACGTGTACCGGCTCTTCAAGCTGGTGGCCCCAGCGGATGCAGTGGCCGACATGGCCGCGAAGTTCCGCGCCGGAGGCTATGGCTACGGCCACGCGAAGAAGGCCTTGTTGGAGGTGCTGCTCGATGGCTACCGCCAGGAGCGCGACAACTTCCAGCGGTACATGGCCGACCCTGCCGAGCTGGACCGTGCGTTGCAGGTGGGCGCCGCGAAGGCGCGTACGGTAGCGCAGGTTGTGCTGAAGCGCACACGGGAACGGCTAGGTTACTGACCGCGCGATGCACATGACGGTGCCCGAACACATCCGTGGTGCAGCCTGGGATGGTGTTCTGCTTCTCCTTGTGCTACTCGTGTTCTGGCCCGTAATACCCTGTGGGCTTTTTCCATGGGATGATGGGGAGTACTGGTCTGCCGCACAAGCAGGTCTGCAAAACCTCTGGCGGCCTGTGCTCGGCAACGTTCACCCCCTGTCCATGCTTTCCCTGTGGGCCGACCAGATCATCGGGTCGGGATCGTTGAAGGTGCCCCATTTTTCAAGCATCCTTCTGCATGGCATCAACTCAATTCTGGTCCGTCGTACGATAGCATCATCGCTCATACCTGGCGACCGTACCGCAATGCTTGTCGCTTTGGTCTTTGCGCTTCATCCCCTGCAAGTGGAAAGCGTTGCATGGTTGGCGGAACGGAAGACCGTGCTATCGGGTACCTTCCTGCTGCTGTGTACAGGGTCGTACCTGAGGTATCTGAAGGAGGGTAAAGTGCACCTTGTCTGGTTGACCGCCCTGCTCTTTTCCGCAGCGCTACTGTCCAAGCCGATCGCCGTTGCATGGCCGCTGTTCCTCTTCGGCATGGGGCTGTTCATGCAAGGAAGAGCACAATGGGACTTGCAGCGTAGGATCTTGCTTCCCTTGTTCATTCTCGCCGTGATCATGGCTGTGACAACGGTACTTGCCCAGCAAGAAGCTGGCTTCGTCCATCTGGATCGCGGCAGATCGGAGATCTCTGCATTTCTGCTGCCCTTTATCGCATACAGCTCCTATCCGGTGCGCGTCCTACTACCATATGACATCAGCATTCTGCACCCCATACCGACAAAACTGGGCTTGCAGGAGATACTGTTTCTCTCGCTGACCATTGGTGCAATGGTCTTGATCGTTCGCGCATGGAAAAAGGAACAGGATAAGGTCTTGGGCATACTGCTCATGTATTCCGCCGCCGTGCTGCCTGTGATCCACCTCGTGCCGTTCGGTTCAATGCTAACTGCGGACAGGTACGCCTACCTCGCCGTTATTCCGATCGCCTGTGGTGTATTCCAGCCGATGAAGGTGTTCATGCAGTACAGACCAGTACCGCTCTACGTACTATCGGCAATGGTGGTGATGGTCATCGCCTTCATGGCCCACCACAGAAGTCGGATGTGGTGCAACGGCGAAGATCTTTTCGCACAAGCAGTGGCACAGTATCCCTGGAGTGCCATGGCACACGCGAACCTAGCAGGTCAGCACATCAGACAAGGCCAGTTCAACGAGGCAGAAGCTCGGCTGGAACAAGCCCTGAAGCTTGACCCTACGCTCACTGAAGCATCCATCGGACAGGCCCAAGTGGCGCTGCTCACCAACCGTCCGAGTATCGCGCTTCGTGCCTTGCAAGGGGTGAAGCGGCAGGCGCCAGAACATCCACGGATGGACCTGATCATGCTGCTCGAGGCGCGAGCCTTGAACCAGTTGGGACGGAGCAGCGATGCCCTGGACCGAGCAAATGTCATTCCGAACAACTCATCCACCTATGCAGCCGCTCGCGTTGAGCGTGGTATTGCGTTGGCCATGTTGGGCGATCACACACAAGCCATCGTCGCGTATCGCGAAGCATATGGCAATGGTGTGAATGACGAACGGCTCTTTCTTAACCTGGCCATCAGTCTGGGCTGGACAGCGCAATACCGCGAAGCGGTGATCGTCCTGAATGAGCTGCTTGCAAAGCAGCCCAGCCATCCGGAAGCTCTGTTCCTCCGCGGGATCGCACGGTCACGCTCCGGATCCAACGGCTGCGATGACCTCCGTCGCGCGGTATCTGTGGGCCACCCAACGGCCGAACAAGCCTTGGACCAGTTGTGCACAGCCGATCACTGACCCTGCTCCATCCGCTCCTTGTACACGCGGTACAGCTGCTGGTGGTGGTCGTCCAGCACAATGGCACGCCCGTCGATGAAGGCATGGGAAAGGGCATTGCCGCGCATATCGAGCGCATCGCCGCGTGAAACGATAAGCGTGGCCTGCTTACCTACTTCCAGGCTACCCAGCCGGTCGTCCACACCCAGCACGGCGGCGGCATCGAGCGTGATGCTCCGCAGGGCATCCTCGGCAGAGAGTCCGTAGGCCATGGCAGTGCCTGCGGTGAACGGCAGGTTGCGCAGTCCCATGGCCTCCATGTCACCCGCATAACCCAGGCAGAAGCGGATGCCGCGTTCCTTCAACAGCGCCGGCAGGCGGTAGGGCAGATCGATGTCGTCCTCGGGGCGCAAGGGCAGGCTGTGCAGGCGACGCAGCACCACGTCCACCTTGTTGTCGCGCAGGATGTCGGCCACGCGCCAGGCATCATAGCCACCCACCAGCACGGTGCGCTTCACACCCATCTCCTTGGCGAAGAGCACGGCCTCGCTGATCTCGCGCGCAGCATCGGCGTGAACGAAGAGCGCCTTGGCACCGGAGAAGAGACCGCGCATGGCCTCCATCCGCAGATCGCGCTGAGCGGGTGCCGGCAATTGGCTGTAGGCACGGGCTTGTGCGAAGAAGGCCCGCAGTGCTGTCAGCCGCTTGGTGCGCGCATCGTCCTTGGCCTTGTCGGTCTCGCCGGGCTCGGCCCACCAGCCACTGCGCTCGTATGCGGCGGGCCAGTTGAGGTGGACGGCATCATCGGCCTTCACCAAGGCCTGCTCCCAGTCCCAGGCATCGAGCTGCATAACCGAACTGGTGCCGCTGATGGTGAGCCCGCGCGGACACACCTGCGCCACCAGTACGCCGTTGGTGCGGGTGGTGGGGATCAAGCGCGAATCGGCCTTGTAGGCGATGGCACTGCGCAGCTCAGGCTCCAGGTCGCCGATGTCGCTGTCGTCCACACTGGCGCGCACCGCTTCGATCTCGGAGAGGCCGATGGTGGCATCTGCAGCGATGAAGCCCGGATACACGTGCTGGCCGCTGACATCGATGACGGTGTCGTAGGTGGCCTTCACCCCGTAGTTGTAACCCACATAGTCGATGCGGCCATTGCGAAAGCCCACGGCACCTTCACTGATGGTGCGGCCATCGCCCACATGCACCGTGCCTCCGGTGACCAGGATGGAGCGCGTCTGTGGCGGTGCGGGCGTAGGATGCTGAGCCTGGAGCAGCGCTGTGCACAGCACCGGTAACAAGCTGGCGAACACGCGCCGGAGGTGGTGGATGGATGGCATGTGTTCAATGATGATCATGTCCGTCGTGTCCTTCGTGTCCTTCTTCGCCCAGGTCATCGCAATGCCAGAGGTGCCTGCGTTCACGGCGCGCCTTGCGGGTGGGAGCGCCCTCGGCCTGTGCGGCGATCATGGCGCGTACGATGCGATCGCGTTCGGCAGCAGCCCA
>JALOLX010000115.1 GCA_025455765.1 Flavobacteriales bacterium
TTCGGCGCAGCTTCTACCTTTGGTCGGATCGCATGGCGAACGAAGCACACCTGAAGCGCGAGGGCGAGTTCACCTACATCGACGTGGGCGACGGTCCTCCATTGATCTTCTTGCACGGCCTGTTCGGCGCATTAAGCAACTTCGAAGGACCGATCAAACACTTCGGTGGGCGCTACCGGGTGCTGATGCCGATGTTGCCGCTGTACACCTTGCCGATGCTGAACACCAACGTGCCGGCACTCGCGGATTTCCTCGATCGCTTCATCAGTCACAAAGGCCTGCGTGAAGTGAACCTGCTCGGCAACTCGCTGGGCGGACACGTAGCCTTGGTCTACTGCACCAAGCATGCCGCCAAAGTGCGCACCCTCACGCTTACCGGAAGCAGCGGCCTCTACGAGAACGCTTTCGGAGGAAGCTTTCCACGCCGCGAGGACAAGGAATACCTGCGCAAGAAGATCGCACTCACCTTCCACGACCCCAAGCACGCCACGGACGACCTTGTGGAAGAGTGCTATACAACGGTGAACGACAAGGCCAAGCTCATCCGCATCCTCTCGCTGGCCAAGAGCGCCATCCGCCACAACATGGCGAAGGACCTGCCCAACCTGAAGATGCCCGTGTGCCTCATCTGGGGCCGCCAGGATACCATCACGCCCCCCCATGTGGCCGAAGAGTTCCACAGCCTCATCCCCCACAGCGAGCTGTTCTGGATCGACAACTGCGGTCATGCCGCGATGATGGAACATCCCGATGCGTTCAATGCCATCGCTGACACGTGGCTGAGCAAGACCTTGGGGTGATGATGCACGATGCATCGATCGGCACCGGGCGCCTGAACGCCTGCTGACCTACATTCGATGGCGGTCGTTCGCTCTCCGCACACCACGCAGTATTCGCCCTCCCCCATGAAAGCGCTCCTCGCACAGCACCTCACCAGCGGCCGCACCGCGAAGGACTGGCCTGCACCGGACCTGCCGGAGTACGCCTTCATCGGCCGCAGCAACGTGGGCAAGAGCTCGCTGATCAACATGCTCTGCCACATCAACAAGCTGGCCCGCGTAAGCAACACCCCCGGCCGTACACGGAACGTGGAGCATTTCCGGGTGGAAGGCACCCTCACCAGCAAACGCCCATGGATGCTGGCCGACCTGCCTGGTTATGGATTCGCCAAAGCCAGCAAGACCGAACGTGCGGTTTGGGAGAAGATGATCCAGACCTACCTGAAGGAGCGCGAGAGCCTGCAGAACGTGTTCCTGCTTGCCGATTCACGTCTGGAACCCCAGCAGAACGACCTCGACATGGTACAATGGCTCGGCGAGAACGGCATACCGTTCAGCATCGTCTTCACCAAGAGCGACAAACTGAAAGGCCCGAAAGTGGATAGCAACGTGGCCCAGTTCAAGCGCAAGCTGAAAGAGACCTGGGAGGAGCTGCCCCCCATCTTCATCACCAGCTCAGAGACCTCCAAAGGCCGCGACGAATTGCTTACCTACATCGAGAATGTGAACACCCAGTGGAAAGGCTAGCTCAGCCATAAGCCAATGGCCAATGGCCAATGGATTCTGGCTATTCGTTCCGAAGCCTGATCGTCACCTCTTGCGAACGAATAGCCAGAAGCCAATAGCCACAAGCCAGCAGCGCTGATCACTTCTTCAACTCCGGCAGCATGTGCTCGCCTTCATCTCTTCCACCGTCATCTCTTTCGTCCACAGATCGATGCGCAGGGTGTTGCGCTCCTGCTCGTCCCAAAGGGATAACAGCACGGCCTTGCTGGTGCTTTGCGTAGCACCATCCTCTGCCTCCCAATCGATGCGTTCAGGAACCTTGTTCTCATCCAACTGCACGGTCAACTTGATCTCGGAGGTCTTCATGGGAGGGTCTGTTCGGATGTCCGGGTTCAGCGCGGACGGTAGCTCTTCAGGATGATGTTCGGATCACGAATGCTGAAGAGCGCGGCAAAGGTGGTGCCCGGATGCGCTTCCAGGTAGTTCATCACCATGCGATAGCCGATCCATTCGCCGATGTGACCTGGACTTTCACGCGGGAAACCATTGGTGAACGGGCCATCGTTCATGATCCGCCCGATGTCGTCGGCCTGCTTGCTGAACAGCAGCTCGCGCCCTGCCAGCTCACGCCAGATCAGCGCTTCGTTGGCCTCGCACCACGCCAGTTGCTCAGGCGTGAAGGCGAATTTCAGGTAAGGTTCCGTCTCGGGCAGCAGCGCATCCAGTAGCGCCATCACTTTTCCCGTCTCCACCAGGTTCGTCAGCAGGTCCTTGCCACCCGCCGGCTGTGCATAATGGACCAGCAGCCATCCTTTCACCGCGCTGGGCACCAACATCGTGGGCACCATGCGCTCCTTCACGAACTGTGGAAAGGCCTCGGGCGCCAGGCGGGCCACCACCGGATGCGCACTGCCCACGAACCATTCCACCCCGAAGCCCAGCACACTATCGGTGGGGAACAGCCCATAGTTGAAGCCTGAGTTGAAGGCCACCAATCGGGGCGTGATGCTGTCCGGGAAGGCCACCTTCAGCCGCGCGAACGCTTTCTCGAACGCACGCTGCTGCGGCACCAGATCGCCCAGAACGCTATCCGCCGCATGTTGCACCTGGCGCCAATCCGGGTCCTGCACAAAGGCGCGCAGCATGACCGGCATCATCGGGTCTTCCACAGGAGGACCCTGCAGGATATGCTCCACGTAGAGGCTGAAGAAGCTGCCCGTTGCGGCATGGGCTTTGTACACCACCTGCTGGAATTGTGCCGTATCAGCGTGGAACAACGCCTGATCCAGCCGTTCGATGGGCAGATGCAGCTGCACGTCACCGGCATCGATGGTGGTGTGACCGTTACGCGAGCACGACGTCCAACCCAGGAACGCGACCAATAAGAGGAACGAAGCGCGTGTGATCAACAGCTTACCTTTGAGCGTTCGAAACGAGCCCCAAAACTATGAAGACCCCGCTGCACCGGACCGTTGGAACGGTCGTTGTACTGATGGCCACCGCCTTGTTCACCGCTCCTTCGCTACGGGCGCAGGATGAAGCCGGTGTGCGCTTCGGCTTGAAACTGAGCCCCAACCTCTCCATGCTGCGTTCGGAGACCAAGGGCATCAAAGCGGCCGGCAACAAGTTCGGCTACACCTTCGGCCTGATGACCGAATTCCCCATCGGCAGCAATGGCAACTACCGGTTCGCTACAGGCCTGAACCTGCTCAACACGGGCGGTACCACCTCCACGGAGTTCAGCTACTTCAACCAGCCGGGCCAGACCACCGCGCTTCTCCGTGAGCTGGAGACCACCTACAAGCTGCAGTACATCGAGCTGCCGTTGACCGTGAAGCTGATGACCAACGAGATCGGCTACATGCGCTACTTCGCACAAGTGGGCTTCAGCGCCGGCTTCAACATCGCTGCCAAGGCCGATATGGTGCAGCCGGTATACTTCCAGAACGCCAATACACTCGTCGAAAAGTTCGAAGAGCTCGAGAACGAGAACGTGCAGGACGACATCAACCTTTTCCGCGTGGGATTGGTGGTGGGTGCTGGCGCCGAGTACAACTTCAGCGGCAACACCAGCCTGCTGTTCGGCATCACGTACAACAATGGCTTCACCAACATCGCCAACTTCGACGCCGCGGTGGACAAGAAGGCGCGCATCCTGAACAACTTCCTGGAACTGACCGTGGGCATGTTCTTCTGATCGGCACACCGGATCTGAAGCCCCGTTCGTGAACACATGGACGGGGCTTCGCATTTTTACACCATGAGGACAACGGCGGTCATCGACCACATCACCACCTGGCTGAAGAACTACTGCACCACCAACCGCCAGCGCGGCTTCGTGGTGGGCGTCAGCGGCGGCATCGACAGCGCGGTGACCAGCGCCTTGTGTGCACGCACGGGCCTGCCTACCCTGTGCGTGGAACTCCCCATCCATCAAGCACCCAGCCATGTGTCGCGTGCCTTGGAGCATGTGGCCAGTCTCCAGCAACACCACGGCAACGTATCCCTTGAACGCGTGGACCTCACCCCCACCTTCGATACGTTGGAGCGCGCACTGCCCAATAGCCCGCACGACGCCACCCACCAGCTCGCACTGGCCAACACACGCGCACGGCTGCGCATGACCACCCTGTACTACTTGGCCGGGGTGCATGGCTACCTGGTGGCCGGCACGGGCAACAAGATCGAGGACTTCGGCGTGGGCTTCTTCACCAAGTACGGCGACGGTGGCGTGGACCTTTCCCCCATCGCGGACCTCACCAAAAGCGAGGTGTACGCCGTGGCACGCGAGCTGGGCATCGTACAGAGCATCCTCGATGCCGCACCCACCGACGGGCTCTTCGGAGATAGCCGCACCGATGAGGACCAGATCGGCGCGAGCTACCCGGAGCTGGAATGGGCCATGGACCTGCGCGATAACGGCGGCAGCGCCGAAGGCCTCAACGAGCGTCAACGGCATGTGCTCGCCATCTTCGACAAGCGGCGCGCGGCCAATAAGCACAAGATGGATCCGATACCGGTGTGCCTCATTCCCGCTGAGCTGAAGCGCTGAACCATGGACACCACGTCGGAGGAACAAGCGAAGCCGCACGACGACGCAGCCATCCCCATTGCGCGCCGCATCACCAAGGCCACGCGCGACCTGCCGCCGCTGTTCCGCCTATCGGGTGCATCGGAGCGTATGCCCATGGTCGGCTGGTTCGATCCCGGGCAGCTCGCCACCACCGGCCTGAAGAGCGTCGTGTCCCTGCTCATCGGCGAGCGAAGCGACAAGCGCTTGATGCAAGCCCTCGCCTCGCGCAAGCAGGAATACTACGACCACAGCATCCACTACATCGACCGCAGCCAGGGTCCGCAGGCCGATAAGCACCACCTGCGCGACAGCATCTGGATCGACTACATCTGTGACACCGGCGATGGCTGGAACCCCACGTACGCCGTGGCCATGGCAGCGGCCCAGCGCCAGCTCACCGTGCATGGTGCCCACGGCGAACTGCAGCTCCCGCGTGGCGATGTGCTTGTGTTCGGCGGCGATGAAGTGTATCCCGCCCCTTCGCGCGAGGAATACCAACGCCGGCTCGTCACCCCCTACACCAAGGCCTTCGGCGATGACCAGCCGGAGGAGCGGCCGCACGTCTATGCCATTCCTGGCAACCACGACTGGTACGATGGCCTCAACGCCTTCTCCCGCCTGTTCAGCTCGGACATCGGTGGAAGGCGCTTCGCAGGCTGGTGGACGCGGCAGAAGCGGAGCTACTTCGTGCTGAAGCTGCCGCACGGCTGGTGGCTGGTGGGCAGCGATGGCCAACTGCAGAGCGACATCGATGTGCCGCAGATCGAGCACTTCCGCGAGATCGCCGAGCGGCACATGAAGCCTGGCGACAAGGTGATCCTGTGCCTCTCACTGCCCGTGTGGGTGTATGCACAGAAGTACCGCGCCATGGGCCGCACCTTCGATGAGACCGACCTCATCCACCTGCGCGAGGAGGTCTTCGCCAAGCGCGGCATCGACGTAAAGGTCTACCTCACCGGTGACCTGCATCATTACCGCCGCCACGAAGAGACGCCCGAGAGCGCTGCCGGTGCGCAACCGGTGCAGAAGATCACAGCGGGTGGCGGCGGAGCATTCCTCCATCCCACGCACGAAGAGGATGTGAGCCTCTTGGTGGAAGAGCCTGTCACACCCGGGGCCCGTGCGCGCAGCTACACCGTGAAGGCCACCTACCCGGACATGCAACGTTCGGCGCGCATCGCATACGGCAACCTGCTCTTCCTCTTCAAGAACCCGCGCTTCGGCAGCGTGCCCGCCGTGCTCTACCTGCTCACCGCATGGTTGGTGGGCAGCTCGGTGAGCGATGCCATACCGCGCACGCCGTGGAAAGCGCTGGTCGCCACCATCAACGCGTTCAGCGACCATCCCGGTCTGGCCTTGTGGATCATCGGCATCATGGTGGCCTTCCTTGCCTTCACCGATACGCACAGCAAGGTGTATCGTGTGCTGGGTGGGCTCGGGCATAGCGCCGCACACCTCGCCGCCATGTTCTACATCGGATGGGGCGCACTGAACCTGTCGGAACTGCTGTTCCCACATAGCCCCTTCCTGCACAGTGTGCTCACTGGCCTGCTCATCTTCGGCGGTGGTTGGGTGGCGGGTTCCATCATCATGGGGGTGTACCTGCTCATCTCCATCAACGTCTTCGGCCGCCACAGCGAAGAAGCCTTCAGTGGATTGAAGCACCAGGACCACAAGCACTTCCTGCGCATCCACATCGACCGGCAAGGTGTGCTCACCATCTGGCCTATCAAGATCGAACGGGTGCCGCGTGCCTGGCGTGCGCGCAGGGAAGGCGATGCCACCCACTCCACCGTGGTGCCCACCACGCCGTTGAAGGCCGAGCTGATCGAGCGGCCGATCGTGCTGCGCTGATCACTTCAGCACATCGTCGAGGATGCGCTCCAGCGTGCTTTCGCCGAAGAAGATGTTCATGCCCACCATCACGTTCACCCCCGCGTCGATCGGGAACCGTTGTAGCTCATTGTTCTGATCGGGGATGCGCAAGGCATGTACAGGCAGGCCGTTCACCTCGGCGCGCAGTTGCAGCGTATTGGAGAGTTTGTGTCGCACGTTGATGAAGGTGCGCAGCGCGGTGTAGTTCAGGTTCACCCGTTCATCACCGAGCGCGAAGCCACTGCGGAACCCATCGGCACCTACACCGGCCTGCAGGCGCGTGCGTTGGGAGGCCTTGAAGCCCAAGGCCAGCTGCACCGGCAGCACGTACACGAAGCTCCAACGTTCGCCCATTGGCTCCTGTCCGCCCAAGAAGGGCAATGGCAGGTTGAGGCCATCGCTCGCCGACACGGCCAGTCCGTAGAACACCTGTCGACGCAGGCCCTTCACTTTCATCTTGCCGATGATGCCATTGAAGCGCGGCACTGCTTCATCCAACGTGGCAGCCGCCTCGCTCACGTTCGCGTTCACGCTCCAGAACAGCACACGGTACTTCTTCGTAAGGCTGATGCCCAGCGCACCGATGGATGCGGAGTGCAGGGTATGCAGCTCATCGCCGATACGCAGTTCACGCGGGGTGTAGCGG
>JALOLX010000116.1 GCA_025455765.1 Flavobacteriales bacterium
GGTGTCGGCGGTCATCCTTGGTGCCATCCAGGCGGTGATCATCCCGGGCATCGTGAAGGTGGCCGGCAAGTTCGAGCTGCTGTTCGTCAACGACATGGGGCTGCCCTTCAACACGGGCAACCTCATCTACGGCCTGCTGCTCGTGGGGGGCATCGTATGGGGCATCCGCTGGACGCAGCAGCGCGGTGAGGCGTTGTGGAACACGGTGCTGCTGGGCGTGGCGGTGATCCTGGTGGGCTACAGCACCTACGCAATGATCGTGATCCGTTCCACGGCCAATCCCCCGATCGACGAGAACAACCCGGAGAACGTCTTCAACCTGCTGAGCTACCTGAACCGTGAGCAATACGGCGACCGCCCCCTGCTGATGGGCCAGTTCTGGGCCTCGCCCTACCTGAGCGAACGCAAGGACGGCAATCCGGTGTACACCGCCACGTACGAAGTGAAGAAGGATGGCCGCAAGGTGCGCACCTTCTACGACCGTTGGAGCGCGGCGCATTTCGTGGAGGAGAACCCCGGCCACACCATCGATCATGCCTATGTGATCACCGATCCGCGGAAGGGCACCGAAGTGCAGTACGACCCGGAGTTCACCATGCTCTTCCCCCGCATGTACAGCGCACAGGCCTCGCATGAGTCCGCGTACAAGCAGTGGAGCGACTTCAAGGGCACGCCGATCCGCAGCCGCGACCGCGAAGGCAAGCCCACCATCATCAACAAGCCCACCTTCGTGGAGAACATGCGCTTCTTCTTCCGGTACCAGATGGACTGGATGTACTGGCGCTACTTCCTGTGGAACTTCGCTGGACGCCAGAACGACATCCAGGGCCATGGCAACATCATGGAGGGCAACTGGCTTACGGGTGTGAAGGCCATTGATGCCCAGCGCTTGGGCAATCAGGACCAGCTGCCCAGCAGCATGACGCAGAACCGCGCCTTCAACAAGCTCTTCCTGCTGCCGATGATCCTGGGCTTGATCGGCCTGTTCTATCAGCTGTACCGCGATGTGCGCGACTGGAGCGTGGTGCTTCTGCTCTTCTTCTTCACCGGCGTGGCCATCGTCATCTACCTCAACCAAACCCCCTACCAGCCGCGTGAGCGTGACTATGCCTACGTGGGCTCGTTCTACGCCTTCGCCATCTGGATCGGTCTGGGTGTGTACGCCTTGTTCGATGCGGTGCGCGCGATGGATCAACGAAGCCTGCTCAAGGTGCTCGGTCTGGCCTTTGGGTTGGGCGCCTTGAAGTACCTGCTGGAGTGGGACGGCGACCACAGTGTATCCTACAGCATCCTCTACATCAGTGGGGTCGGTGGCGGTGCGGTGGCGCTCTTCCACCTACTGGGCAAGGTGTTGCCGAACCGCGTAACCATGGGCACGCTGGCTACGGTGGTGGGCCTGGTGGTGCCGGCGATCATGGTGGCCGAGGGCTGGGACGATCATGACCGCAGCACCCGCACACCCGCGCGGGACCTGGCCTCCAACTACCTGGAGAGCTGTGCGCCCAACGCCATCCTGTTCACCAATGGCGACAACGACACCTTCCCGCTGTGGTACGCCCAGGAGGTGGAGGGCATCCGCACCGATGTGCGCGTAGTGAACCTGAGCCTGCTGAACACCGATTGGTACATCGACCAGATGCGACGCAAGGCCTACGACAGCGAGCCCGTACCCTTCGGTATGGCGCAGGAGAAGTACCGCCAGGGCACCCGTGATGTGGTGGCCCTGCTGCCCCAGGGCAAGGACGGCGGCTACCGCGACCTGAAGCAGATGATGGACTTCGTGACCAACGACCGCAACATGCAGCCGTTGTTCCAGCGCGGTGTGAAGGACGCCTACTTCCCCACCGACAAGTTCAGTCTGCCCGTGGATAGCACGACCGTGTTCGGCAATGGCACGCTGAGCGCGAAGGATACCACCTGGCTGCGGTCGGTGGAGTGGCAGATCAAGCGGCAGGTGCTGTTGAAGAACCACTTGATGGTGCTGGACCTGCTGGCGAACAACAAGTGGGAGCGTCCCATCTACTTCGCGGTCACCACCGGTCCTGACAGCTACATCAACCTGCAGGAGCACTTCCAGCTGGAAGGCCTCACCTACCGCTTGGTGCCTGTGCGTACGCAGAACCGCGATCCGAACCTGCTGGGCCGTGTGGCCACCGACGTGATGTACCGCAACGTCACCGAGAAGTTCCTCTGGGGCAACATGGACACGGAAGGCTTCATCTACCTGGATGAGAACATCCTGCGGATGACCACCAACCTGCGCTTGCAGCTGAGCAGCCTGGCCGAAGC
The DNA here is from genome assembly GCA_025455765.1 of Flavobacteriales bacterium. Taxonomy (GTDB): domain Bacteria; phylum Bacteroidota; class Bacteroidia; order Flavobacteriales_F; family PHOS-HE28; genus PHOS-HE28. Next base: position 2,290 of record JALOLX010000116.1, read on the forward strand.
CCTCATTGCCGAAGGCCGCACGGAGGAAGCGCGCAACGTGCTCGACCTCTCCTTGCAAAAGATGCCCGAGCGGAACGTGCCCTACGATCGGATCCTCCTGCCGACGGTGGAAGCGTACTACGCTCTGGGCGATGTGCAGAAGGCCAACGAACTATCGGAGCGCCTCTTCACCATCATGGAAGAGAACATGCTCTACTACACCAGCCTGGAGCCGCGGTTCGCCAAGCAGCTGGAGCAGGAGATGGCCATCACCCACGCGGTGATGGGTCGTCTGGCCAGCGAGAGCACCAAGGCGGACAGCACCTTCGGGGCCACGTTGGAAGCGCGCTTCAGCACCATCGAAGAGATCTATCAGGGCAGTCTGATGGAGATCGGCACGGAAGGACGGCGGAAGACCTCGCGCATGCGCTTCTGAGGCGCTGTGCATGACCATTCAGGCCCATGTACCTGGTGCGCACACCGGCGTTGGTGAAGCCCCTGTACAAGGACCTGTTGTGGCATCTTCCGCGCAGCGGAAAGGCGGTGTACCTCACCTTCGATGATGGGCCGGAGCCTCAAGTAACGCCTTGGGTCCTGGACCAATTGAAGGCGCATGGCATGCACGGCACCTTCTTCTGCGTAGGCCGCAACGCCGCAGCGCATCCAGCCTTGGTGGAACGTATCCGTTCGGAAGGCCATGCGCTGGGGAACCATACTTGGGACCATGTGCGTGGCTGGGGCTGCCCCGATCGGCAGTACCTGCGCAGCGTGCTGCAATGCGACGGTGTACTTCGCGCTCCGCTCTTCCGGCCACCTTACGGACGCATCACACGCAGCCAGGTCGCCAGCCTGCGCACACGCTTCCAGTTGGTGATGTGGGATGTGCTCAGCGCCGACTTCGATCAACGCCTATCGGGCGAGCAGTGTGCTGCGAACGTGCTGGACCATGTGCAGCCTGGCAGCATCGTGGTGTTCCACGACAGTGTGAAGGCTGAGGAACGACTGCGGGTGGCGTTGCCCATGGTCCTGGCAGCGCTCCAACGACGGGGGTTGCATAGTGCCGCCTTGGAGCCTGGAGGGCGGCTCACTTCTGACCCTTCGCGCTGATGACGATGTACTCGTTGCGCCGGTTCACAGCATGTTCCTCCTCGCTGCACTGTACACCGGGTACGCAGTGGTTGAGGGGTCGGGTACTGCCATAGCCCTTGGGCTGCAAGCGCTCCTTCGCGATCCCCCTGGTCTGCAAGTAGGCGGACAAGGCATCCGCACGCTTCTGTGAGAGCTTGCGCTGCTCCTCCGCATCACCGCGGGCATCGCTGTGCACCGCCAGCTCAATGACCAGCTCCGGGTTCACGGTAAGCCGTTCAGCAAGGGCATCCAGTTCCGCCTTGGCCTGCGGATCCAGCTGGGTGCCGGTCTGCGCCCATCGGATGTAGCGGAACGGAACGGGCTTCCCCAGTTCGATGGCTTCAAGAGCAAGGTCGCGTGCCACGTTCAGGTCCAGCACACCCTGCTTCATCCCAATGGTGTTCACGGCAATGCTCTGGCTGAAGTAGCCCTCCTTCTCGATGAGCACTTCGAACTCTTCATTCCCCTGCAGGCGGAAGCTGAAGTTGCCGCCATCGCCGGTGGTGGTGGATTCGGAGAAGAAGCTGCTGAGGTTCACCACGCTCACCGTTGCATCCGGTACAAAGCCGATGCGGTCCTTGTATTGGAGAGCGCCACGCAGCCAGATCCCCGCATCGGGCACCAGGTGGATGTCGCGCGCCACGATCTGCTGCCTGTCGATGAGCTCTGTGCTGAGGTACTGTTCGCCGTCGTAGCGTCCCTTCATGCGCGCCACGAGCTTGTACTCCTTGTCCTTCTCCACCGCGAAGGAGTATTCGCCGCGCACGTCGGTAAGGGTCGATGCGATCAGTTGCCCCTTCAGGTCGCGCAGCTCCACCTCGGCCTCCACCACGGGCGTGTCGTACTCGTCATCGATCACCACACCGGTACACAGGAAGCGTTGCTCCAATGGGGCGAGCATATCGAAGGCGTAGATGTCGTCATCGCCTTTCCCACCAGGTCTGTTGCTGGAGAAGTAGCCACGCTTGTTCGCCGCATCGATGATGAAGGCGAAGTCATCCTTGGGCCCGTTCACTGGGGCGCCCACGTTCACCGCGGCACCAAAGCCGCCACCCGCGATGGGTTCCGCAGCGAACACATCCAGACCGCCAAGTCCTGAATGTCCGTTGCTGGCAAAGTAGAGCGTACCGTTCGCAGCAATGAAGGGGAATGATTCATTGAACGTGGTGTTCACCGTGGGGCCCAGGTTCTCGGGCTCGGTCCATTGGCCGGCCTGTTCGCGGCACATGTAGAGGTCCGTACCACCGAATCCACCGGGCATATCGCTTACAAAGAGCAGCACACGTCCATCCGGGCTGAGGGCGGGATGTCCGATGGACACCTCGCTATTGTTGTAGAGGAACTGTTGCAGATCGGTCCATCGATCGCCGGAGCGTTGCGCTTTATAGATGCTCAGCCGGCTCAGCCCGTTCTGGCTGCGCTGTGCGCGCCCTTTGAAGAAGTTGTTGCGGGTGAACCACAGCACATCACCGGTGGCGTTGGCACTGGCGGGGCCGTCATGGTACTTGGAGTTGACCCCATCCAACGGACGCGGATCTTCGAGCCCACCCTGTGCGGTGACGCGTGCCGCATAGAGATCAAGGAACGGTTGATCATTGAGCGCGGCCTTGCGCTCCACGCCCACCGTCTGATGACGCGCTGAACTGAACACGACCTCCTGTGTACCCAGCCAAGCGGCACCGAAATCGGAAACGGGTGTATTGATGTCGAGGTTCCGCACATTGAAGCGCTCGAGGTCCTGGGTGAACTTCTTGGCGAAGCCAGTGATGTTGCTGCGGCGTGCACCGGCATCCGGCTGCACCATCAGCAGGTAGCGGTCCATCCATTCCTCGGCCTCGGCATAGCGGCCATTGCTCTTCAGCGCTTCGGCATAGCCCAGCAGGTCGCGTGGTTCGCGGTTGAGGTACTTCACCGCTTGAGCATACCACCGTTCGGCCTCCTCGGTATTGCCCAGCCGCATGTAGCAGTCGGCGAGGCGGCGGGTCACGTGTTCGTTCACTGCACCAAGCTCTGCAGCGGTGCGATAGGGCTCCACCGCTCGGGCGTAGGCGAGCTGTTGATAGAAGCGGTCCGCCTCGCGCACATAGCTGTCCGCAGCACCCTGCGCGGACGCCAGAAGCGTCAGTACAGCGAAGAAGAAGGTGAGCAGGATATGGCGGCCCATCAGAAGTAGCGTGGTGAAACGGTGCGACCCTTGATGAAGCGGAAGTCGTAGCCACCTGGTACTGACCAAGCAGGCCGAACGCGTTGCCCAGGCGGTACATGGCACCCAGCCAGATGCGTTCACGCAGCAGGAAGTTGGCGTTGACATCCAGCGAAGCCGGGGCGCCTTCGACCACGCGCGCCATGAAGGACGGCTTGAACTTCAGATCGCGACCCAGATCAAGTACGTAGCCGGCCATGAGGAAATAGTGGCGTGCCTCATTGGAGGTGGTGACCACACCGTTGCTGGCGGGCACCAGTTCATTCTCGAGCAACTTCGGTGCCGAAAGGCCCACGTAGTAGCGGTCGGAGTGCCAGAACAGACCGAAGCCGAAGTTGGGCATCATGCGGCTCTGCACGTTCACATTGGCCTGGTCGGGTACAACAGTGGAGAGGCTGGCCAGATCAGCGGCAAAGCTGTTCACGCCGCCCTTGAGCCCGAACGCCAGGCGCGTGTTGTTGCCGGTACGGATGCGGTAGGCCAGGTCCAGGAAGCCACCGGTCTGCCGCGTGGGTCCGATGCGGTCGTTCATGGCGGAAAGACCGATCGCCAGGTTCTGGTTGCGCAGCGGCGTATGGGCCACGAAGGTCTGTGTGGTCGGTGCACCCTCGAAGCCCACCCATTGGTGGCGGCTCAACGCCATCACCGTAAAGACGTCGCCGCTACCGGCATAGGCTGGGTTGAAGGCCAGCGTATTGAACATGTACTGGCTGAACAACGGATCCTGCTGCGCCCAGGTGGACGTGCTATACACGAGCAACAGCGGAAGCGCTGACCAGGCGGCGAGCAGGCGATGGATGCGCTTCATCGGTTGAGGTAGATATAACCGGTGAGGGCCTCCTTGTCATTGCCCGCGCCTTCGAACACCTTGCCTCCCCAGCGATTGAAGATGGTGATCGTGTTGGCCGGATACCCTTCGATACCCGGGATGATGAAGCGATCGTTCGCGCCATCGCCATTGGGCGTGAAGGACTGCGGAACGAACACATCATCCTCGAAGGTGCAAGGCGAGGTGGCTACGATACGTATTAGTGAACACGCGAACGCATCCTGCGCGAACGCCTCGAACGCAGCGCTGGTGGGGATCGGGGCACTCGTGAACGCACCGTCCACCAGGGTTCCTTCGGTTCCGGTCACAGCATACGAGGAGGCATCTCCACCGGTGAGGGTGAAGGACACGGTGTAAGTGCGGTCCACGGTATTGCAGAGACGAACAGGTTCGGAGGTCTCCACCGATCCATGTACCACGAGTTCCACAAGGGCCGATGCGGTGCCGCAGCTGGGCACGTTCACTTCATAGCGGTAGGTGAAGGTTCCTGCGCCGGTAAAGGTGGTGTTCAACAGGCCCGCCTGTAGTCCGCCGCTTCCCGACACATCGGTCCATTGGCCGCCCGGCTGCGGTGTGCCCTGCAAACCAGCGATCAGGTC
>JALOLX010000117.1 GCA_025455765.1 Flavobacteriales bacterium
CGCTCGGTGCGGTTGGCCAGCAGCCACGCCGTGTGGAACACCAACAGCGCGCGCTGCCGCAACTTGTCGAACTCGATCTTCTCCACATCGTCCGTGGGCTGGTGGTAGTCCGCGTGGATGCCGCTGAAGTAGAAGATGCTGGGGATGCCCTTCCGCGCGAAGTTGTAGTGGTCGCTGCGGTAGTAAAAGCGGTTGGGATCGTTGGGTGCGTTGAAGGTGTAGTCCAGTTCAAGCCCTACGAACGCCTGGTTGGCCGCCTCGTTGATGGCGTGCAGCTCAGTGCTCAAGCGGTCGCTGCCGATCACGTAGATGTACGGCGCCTTGCCTGCATGTGCGCTGTCCGTGCGGCCGATCATGTCGATGTTGAGGTCGGCCACGGTCTTCTCCAGCGGGAACACCGGATGGTCGCTGTAGTACTCAGAACCCAGCAGCCCACGTTCCTCCCCGCTCACGGGCATGATGAGGATGCTGCGCCGCGGCCCATGACCGTTCTTCTTCGCCTGCATGAAGGCCTCCGCCATCTCCACCAAGGCCACGGTGCCGGACCCATCGTCGTCGGCCCCATTGAAGACCTGGCCTTTGTCCACACCGACGTGGTCATAGTGCGCAGTGACCACCACGAGCTCGTCGGCCAGATCGGTGCCGGGGATGTAGGCCAGCACGTTCTCGGTATGCACTTCACTGCTGCGGCTGTCGTGGTCCACCGTGAAAGCCGCCGGCACTACCCGTGGCTTGCGGCTGCGCTTCAACTTGGCCCACCGCCCCTTGCTGAGCAGATCCTGCACCTGGGTCTCGTCCACCGCCATCACCTGCATGCCACCGCGGGGTTTCTGCGGTGCATCAGCCTGGCGCAGGCGGCCATGGGGCATGCTCAATTCACCGCTGGCGATGAGCTGGGACAACCCGGGCTGGGCCAGGATCAACAGGCGCACGCCGGCTTTGGCGGCACGGTCGGCATGGTCGCGCATGGCCATGAACAGGTTCGCGGGATCGCCTGTGAGGGAGACCAGCACCACGGCATTCGTCAGATCACCCGCCTTGGTCAGATCACCATCGCGCCCTGCGAAATGCAGGCGGTCCACGGCCATATCTGCACCGATGTTCTCCCGGAAATAGAGGAGGTCCTCCATCCACTTCAGCGTGTCCTGTGCTGATACGAGCTGCAACGAACCGCTGCGTTCCTCAATGAGCACGTACGGCTGATAGTAGCCCTCCACCACATCGCTGCGCCCCTCGATCGGCGGTACACCCATGGCGATGAACTGGTCGCGCAGGTACGCAGCCGCCATCTTCTGGCCTTCCTTGCCGGTATCGCGGCCCTGGTAGGCATCGCTGGCCAGCACTTCCAAGTGACGGCGCAGGTCCTGTTCGGTAATGGTGGCGGCATAGCGCAGGGCCACGCTGTCCACCTGGGCCAGCAGGGGCAGGGCAAGCAGCAAGCAGGGGAGGAGGGTGGCGCGCCGCATCATGCTCCGTGCAGGGCTTCGATCTTCTCCACGCGGCGCTGGTGCCGGCCTCCTTCAAAGCGGGCGTCGAGGAAAGCGTCCACGATGGCCACGGCCTCTTCAGTGCTGATGAAGCGTGCCGGCAGGGCCAGTACGTTGGCATTGTTGTGCTCCCGCGCCAGGCTGGCCAGCTCAGGCAACCAGGCCAGTGCCGAACGCACGCCAGCATGCTTGTTGGCCGTGATGTTGACGCCGTTGCCACTGCCGCAGATGAGGATGCCCAGCACGTGCTCATCAGCCGCCACCGCTGCTGCCACAGGATGCGCGAAGTCAGGGTAGTCCACGCTGTCCTTCACGTGGGTGCCTTCGTCCTTCACCTGGAAGCCGCGGGCGCGCAGGTGTTCTTTCAGGTGGTGCTTGAGGTCGATACCGGCATGGTCGCTGCCGATGTGGAGGGTTGTGGCCATGGTCCAAAGATACCGGTGCCAGCTGCCGCCCAAGGCTGTTGATAACCCCATCCGGGATCTCACGATCGGACCCTTGGAACGGTGCGATCCGTGTTGATAACAAGCAACAAGAAAAGTTGCTGTTCACAACTGTTGATGGCCATGATCGATCCGGCGGAAGATGCAAGCCTTTCTTACCAGTCGATCCTGCACAGGGATCCAACGATCCGGAAGGCCCAAGGCGATGTCGATCTTTGCACCGCCGCTCCCTCGATCACTTGTTCACGATCGTGGACGACGCTTTCCTTTCCCTTGATCCCCAGGCAACGACCGTTCCCCGGACCATTCCACTGCTGTTGATAACCGGTGTGCTACTTTTGATAACCGATCTGTGCAAGCAGCCCGCTGGACTTTCATCAACACGATCAACAGCCCCTATCATATCATCAACTCTTTTAAAGAGAAAGAATAAATGCAAAAGAGGGTGTTGATGATGATGGTGGTGAGCCTGTGGGTGATGGTGGCCGTCGCACAGCCCGCATCGCCCGACAGTCTGACCCGTTACTACCATCCCAATGGACGGGTGAGCAGTGAGGGGCTGCTGCTCAATGGCAAGCCGGAAGGCACCTGGCGCAGCTTCTACGACGATGGAACACTGCGCAGCGAAGGGGACCGCCGCCAAGGTCGGTTGGAGGGCACCTGGCGCTTCTATGGGCCCAACGGGAAATTGGAAAGCACCATCGCCTACACCGCCGATAAGCGGGAAGGTCCGCTGATGCGCTATGACACGGCCGGCGTGCTGATGAGCGAGGAACCCTATGTGAACGACCTGCGTGAAGGCCTGGCCCGCTACTACCACGCCAATGGCCAGGTGCACAAGGAGATCCCCTTCAAAGCGGGCAAGGAGGACGGCAAGGGCACCGAATATGCCAACGATGGTCGGGTGGTGGCCCTGCTCACCTACGGCGCCGGTATGTTGCGCCGCCGCGACGAGATCAACCGGGTGGACCGGATGGGCCTCAAACAAGGGCCCTGGAAGGAGTTCCACGCCAATGGTAAGGTGAAGTGGGAAGGCAGCTATGTGGACGACCAGCTGCAGGGCGTGGTGAAGGAGTACGATGCGCTGGGCAACCTGAAGAACCTCCAGAAATACGACGCCGGGCAGCTGGACACCCAGGCCCAGGAGAAGTTGATGGTGGAGATCAAGCGCAGTTACCACCCCAACGGCAAGGTGGCCAGCCTGGGCAGCTACAGCAAGAGCGGCAAGAAGGAGGGCCTCTTCAAGGAATTCGCGCCCGATGGTTCACTGGTGGGCGCCAAGATCTACGCCGGTGATCGCCTGCTCAGCGAAGGTCGTGTGAACGATGTGGGCGCGTTGGAAGGGCCATGGGTGGAGTACTACGCCACTGGCGAGAAGCGCGCGGAAGGCGGCTACAAGGAAGGCAAACGCGATGGTGCCTGGAGCTTCTTCCACCGCAGTGGCAAGGTGGAACAGAAAGGCAACTACGTGGCCGGACTGCCGCAGGGCGAATGGAAATGGTTCTACGAGAACGGCAGCGTTCACCGCGAAGAGTACTACCGCCGCGGTCGCGAGGACGGTGCCTCGGTGGAATATGCCGAGGATGGCAGCGTGCTCACCCAAGGGGAGTACATCGATGGGAACAAGGAGGGCAAATGGCTCTACCACGTGGGTGATCACCGCGAAGAAGGCGCCTACAAGGACGGTCTACGCGACGGGCTCTGGCGCTTCACCTACCACGATGGCACGCGCAACTTCGTGGGCGAATTCGTGAACGGTGATCCGCAAGGCAAGCACCGCTGGTACTGGCCCAACGGCGAGCTGAAGCTCGAAGGCAAGTACAGCGCGGGTCTGGCGCAGGGCGACTTCATCCACTACAACGAGAACGGCTACCCGATCCTCACCATCAAGTACAAGGACGGGGTGGAAATGCGCATCGATGGGGTGAAGGTGCCGCCACCCTTCGAGCCGGGTGCTGCTGACTGATCACCACGGCTGTTCCCGCCGCTCTTGGTAAGTTCGGGGCGTTGTTCACAGGTGCCGCCCATGCCCGCCTCCGCCACATCCGCCGATCTGCAGCGCCGCTACGATGCCCTCGTACAGCGTAGCCTGGCCGGTGTGTTCCGCACTACGCTGGATGGTCGGCTCCTGGAGGCCAACGATGCACTGGCCCGCATCCTCGGCTACCGCGATCGGGATGAACTGCTGCGACAACCCCTGCTGGAGCTCTATCCCAGCGCGGCCGCCCGCGACGCCTTCCTCCAAGCCCTGCGCCGCACCGGACAACTGGTGAACCACGAGATGGTGCTACGCCACCGCACCGGCCGCGAACTGCATGTACTGGAGAACGTCTTCATCGACGATGTGGAAGGGGAGGAGGTCACCATCCAAGGTACCCTCATCGACATCAGCGAACGCAAGCTGGCGGAGCTCGAGCAACGCTCGTTGATCGCCAGTTACCGCAGCCTGGTGGAGCACATCCGCGATGGTCTGCTGGTGGTGAAGGACGGTCGGGTGAACTATGCCAATCCTGCGGCTGAACGCTTGTTCGCAGTACCTCCACTGGGCGCAGAACTACTGAGCTTGTTCCATGCTGCCGACCGTGCCGCGATCACCTCCTGGTTGCAAAGCGATACCTCGCGCAGCACACCACTTCCTGTCCGCCTGAGCGCATCGAGCGAAGAAGGCTTCGTGCTCTATGCCAACCCCGCGCCCTACCACGGTCCTGATGCCGTGCAGCTGACCTTGCAGGACCAGCGCGCACAGCAACAGCTGCTGAAGGAACAAGTGCGTCTGCAGATGATCGAGGAGGTGAACCAGGTGCTTCGCCAGGAGATCGCCGATCACCGCCGCACGCAGGAGGAACTGCGCCGCTCGCGCCGCTTCGCCCGCAGCCTGATCGACAGCAGTCTGGACATGATCATGGCCGCCAACCCCGACGGCGTCATCACCGAATACAACCCCGCGGCCAGCGTGCGTTTCGGCTACGAGGCAGAGGAGATCCTGGGCAGCAACTCGCGCTCCCTCTACGCCGATCCGGAGGAGTTCAAGCGGGTGCAGACCGAGCTGGACACCCACGGCATGTTCACCGGCGAGGTGCGCAACATCACCCGCACCGGCGAGGTCTTCACCAGCTTCCTTGCGGCTTCCAGGCTCTACGATGAGGATGGTGAGCTGCTCGGTGCCATGGGGGTGTCCCGCGACATCACCCGCTTGAAGCGCGACCAGGAAGCGCTCAAGGCCAGCGAGGAACGGTACCGCGACCTCTTCGAGAACGCCACCGACCTGATCCAAAGCGTGGATGCGCAGGGACGCTTCGAGTACGTGAACGCGGCCTGGCACCGCACGTTGGGCTACACCGCAGAAGAACTTTCCGGGCTGCATTTCATGGACATCGTGGCGCCCGATCATCAGGCCCAATGCCGAAGGAGCTTTGAACAATTGATGCAGGGCGAGACCATGGGCCGCATCGATACCGTCTTTGTGGCCAAGGACGGGCGCCGCGTGCATGTGGTGGGCACCAGCAACCTGCGCGCGGTGGACGGCAAGCCCGTGGCCACCCGCAGCATTTTCCACGATGTAACGGCGGAGCGTGTGGCCAGCCTGCGCGTGCAGGAGCATGAGGCCAAGCAGCGCGCCCTGTTCCAAAGCAGTGAGCACCTCTTCTGGACCGCCGACCGCGACCTGAAGATCACCTCCTA
>JALOLX010000118.1 GCA_025455765.1 Flavobacteriales bacterium
TACCGCATCATCAACCTGGATGCGCTCACCTATGCGGGCAACCTGGAGAATCTCCGCGATATCGAGCGCGCACCGAACTACACGTTCGTGAAGGCCGATATCTGCGATGCGGATGCGGTCACCAAGGTCTTCCGGGAATACGCCATCGATGGCGTGATCCACCTTGCGGCCGAGAGCCATGTGGACCGCAGCATCACCGATCCGCTCAGCTTCGTTCGCACCAACGTGTTCGGTACGGTGACCCTTCTTAATGCCGCCAAGGAAGCGTGGAAAGGCAACTTCGAGGGCAAGCGCTTCTACCACGTTTCCACCGACGAGGTCTACGGTTCGCTCCACGACGACAGGCTTTTTCTGGAGACCACGCCTTACGATCCACAAAGCCCGTACAGCGCAAGCAAGGCGGCCAGCGATCATTTCGTGCGGGCCTATGGCAATACCTACAAGCTGCCCTTCGTGCTGAGCAATTGCAGCAACAACTACGGCAGCCACCATTTCCCTGAGAAGTTGATCCCGCTCATGATCAACAACATCCGCACCAACAAGCCGCTGCCGGTGTATGGCAAGGGCGAGAACGTGCGCGACTGGCTCTGGGTGGAGGATCATGCTGCCGCCATCGACACCATCTTCCATACCGGCGTCAACGGCGAGACCTACAACATCGGCGGCCACAACGAGTGGAAGAACATCGACCTGGTGCACCTGCTCTGCGGCATCATGGACCGCAAGCTGGGCCGCGCGGAAGGGGAGAGCGCCAAGCTGATCACCTACGTCACCGACCGCGCCGGGCATGATCTGCGCTATGCCATCGACGCCTCCAAGATCGAGCGCGAATTGGGGTGGAAGCCGAGCATCACCTTCGAAGTTGGCCTGGAGCGTACGGTGGATTGGTACCTGGCCAACACCGAATGGCTGGATCACGTGACCAGCGGTGCCTACCAGAAGTACTACGCCGAGCATTACGCTGGATGAGGCCTCGCAAGAGCGTGAACGGGTAAGTGGGTGAGGAGCCGTGCACAGGGATCACTTGCACCCTCGCACTCTATCACTCTGTCACCCTTTCGATCTTTCACCCTTTCCACCCTTTCTCCCGCACCTTTGCACCCGCATGGGACTCTTCAGCAAGCTCTTCACCCGGAAGGAGGCCGATATGCCTCCGGCTGACCTGTCGGTGCTCGGCGTGGATGTGCACTCCCATTTCATCCCAGGCATCGATGATGGTGCGCAGAACCTTGCGCAGACCATCGAACTGCTCACTGCCATGCGGGCGCTGGGCTACCGCAAGGTGATCACCACCCCGCACAGCATGGCCGACGGCTACCGCAATAGCCCGGAGATCATCCTCGGCGGTCTGGAGAAGGTGCGGCGCGAAGTGGCGCGCGTGGGCCTCGATATCCAAGTGGAGGCCGCAGCGGAGTATTACCTCGACCACGACCTTGCGCCCAAAGTGGAAGGCCGTTCGGTGCTCACTTTCGGCACGAACTATCTGCTGTTCGAACTGCCCTTCATCAGTGAACCGTCCATGCTCAAGCAGCTGGTCTTCCAGATGCAGACCCAGGGTTACAAGCCTGTGCTGGCCCATCCTGAGCGCTATGCGTTCTGGTACAACGACCTGGCACGTTATACCGAACTGAAGGAACGCGGGGTGCTCTTTCAGCTCAACCTGATCGCACTTTCGGGTGCCTACGGTCCACAAGCCAAACAGGTCGCCGAGCGCCTGATCGATGCCGGAGCGTACGAATTCCTCGGCAGTGACTGCCACCATATGGGGCACGTGGAGGCCATCAGGAACACGCTCGTGCGGCCCTACCTGCACAAGCTGATCGCGAGCGGGAAGCTGCTCAACAGCACCCTGTGAAGGACCTTGGCGGCCATCATATCTTTGGACAAAGGGGATGACATGACCACGGCTTCCAGAAAGGCGCTATTGAAGAAACTGATCGAGGCTGAACAAGACCCGGCTGTACTCGAGCTGGTGGACAATGTTCTTCAGCGACGAACGCGTGATGTTGCTTTCCATAGCGATATGGTCCAGCGTGTCCTACGGTCAGAAGAACAATTCAAGGCCGGTTCATACAAGACAATGGACGAGTTCGATCGGGAGATGGAGCAATTCATGGATGCCTTACCTGAGCAAGCGCCGAAGCTGCCTCGTAAGCGATGAAGGTCATAGTCCTTCCACATGCGGAACAAGGCCTGAAGCGTTCCATTCAGGTTCTATCTGAATTCTACGACCGCAGGTAGTTAAAGAACCTCGAACGTCTGGTGCGTCGTAAGATCCGCTCGTTAGGTAGCAACCCGGGAGTTGGTCAGTTCGAGCCGGAGTTGGCTTGGATGAACGCAGGACACAGAAGGTTGATCGTTCGGCATTTCAAGATCGTATATCGGATCAAGGATGATGTGATCATTGTCAACGATATTTTCGATTCCCGTAAAGATCCAGACGCCATGAAGGGCTGATGGTTGGAACGATCCGTCTGAACGCAGTCGGTACAAGTAGCCTGATCGCGAGCGGGAAGCTGATCAACAGCACCCTGTGATCACGCACTGAAGCGTTTCTGGTCAGGCAGCCACCAGCAGAGCAAGCCCAACAGCGGCAGGTAGGCACACACAGCGAACACCGTGTTGATGCTCGTTGCATCCGCCAACCGGCCGAGCAGGGCACTCCCCAGCCCTGCCATGCCGAAGGCGAAGCCGAAGAACAGGCCGGACACCAAGCCCACGCGCCCCGGGATCAGCAGCTGCGCATACACCAGGATGGCCGAAAAGGCCGAGGCCAGGACCAGCCCCGCCAGAAAGGCCAGCACGCCGGTCCAGAACAGGTTGGCGTGCGGTAGCGCCATTGTGAAAGGCGCCGCACCAAGGATCGAGGCCCACACGATGTTGCGGTATCCGATGCGGTCGCCCAGGAAGCCACCCACCAACGTGCCGATGGCCGCCGCCAGCAGGAAGAGGAAGAGCATCAGTTGGGCCTGCTGCACCCCAAGCCCGAAGCGGCCGATGAGGTAGAACGTGTAGTAGCTCGTCATGCTGGCCACATAGAACTGTTTGGAGAAGATGAGCAGCAGCAGCGTGGCCACGATGAGCACCACCTTGCGGGTGGGCAGCGCACTGCGGTGTACCACCGGGCCACTTGCCTTGCGGGCCTGCACCGCCAGCACCCGCAGGTACCAGCGCCCCACACGCCACAGCACCACCATGGCCAGCAGGGGCAGCACCACGAACCAACCCACCGTGGCCTGGCCCAACGGTACCACGATCAGTGCTGCCAGCAACGGGCCCAAGGCCGAGCCGGTATTCCCGCCCAGTTGGAACACCGATTGGGCCAGCGAGCGCTTGCCGCCCGAGGCCATGTACGCCATACGTGAAGCTTCGGGATGGAAGATGCTGGAGCCCACGCCCACCAGCGCCACGGCCACCAGGAGCAGGATGAAGGTGTTGGCCTGCGAGAGCAACACCACACCGGTGAGCGTGGCCCCCATGCCGCCCACCAGCGCGAAGGGCCGCGGATGCTTGTCCGTCCAATGGCCCACCAGCGGTTGCAGGATGGAGGCGGTGGTCTGGAAGGTGAGCGTGATCAGGCCGATCTGCGCGTAGCTGAGCTGGTAGGACGCTTTTACCAGCGGGTATAGCGCAGGGATCAGCGCTTGCACCGTGTCGTTCAACAAGTGCGAGAACGAGATGGCGAGCAGGACGGGATAGGCCGTGCGCTGGGCCGCGAAGGAGGTGGTTGGGCCGCTTGGGGGCATGGGCGGCGCGAAGTTACCGGTGCAGTTAGCGCGAGGGGGCTGTGCCAATTATCTTTGGGTTGAACAACGCGTCATGACCATTCCCCAGCGCAAAGCTCAATTGAAGAAGTTGATCGACTCAGTGAACGATCCTGCTGTGTTGGACAGGTTGGCCAAGGTCCTTGAAAGGCCGGTGCGGCAAAGTGCCATGGTCAAGCGGGCCTTGAAAGCGGAAGAGGATCTGAAGGCTGGGCGTTTTCAAACCTTGGAGGAGTTCAATAAGGACATGGATGAGTTCATAGATGGACTCTATGCGAAGAAGACGAAGACCAAGGGGCGCGCGTGAAGCTGATCGTTCTCGCACAGGCCAAGGATAGCGAACGGCGAACGCTACGCCTGTTGGCTCGAACCCATTCTGTGAGCTACGTTCGAGGGCTTCAGAGACAGGTGGCAGGTAAGTTGGAGTGGCTGAAGAACAACGCGTTCAGCGGTCAACTGGAGCCGGGTCTTGAAGAACTCGGTCTGCAACATCGTCGGGTCATCGTTGGGCCGTTCAAGATCATCTATCGCATCACCACGGAACGGATCATAGTCACCGACATCTTCGACTCTCGGCGTGATCCGAAGGGGATGAAGGGGTGACCGTTTTGACTGTAGGTTCTCTAGGAATTGTTACCACTGCACAGCCCAGATAGTATCGAAAGACCCTCCATGGCTTGGACATTCAATAGCTCCCTTCGCGAATGGGGAAATTCTCTCTGAACTCGTCCATATCTGGCCCGTGCAGGTCGGGCGCTTCACGCACCCAATGTTCCACATTCGTTTCTGGCCATGGCTTCAACCCATAGTGGATTATTTTTCCGACCACCCTGTCGAGGCGTTTCTTGATCCTCTTTCGGTTGGTGAACAGCCCAAAGCGCGTGCGCTGATGCATGTGGATCGCACGGCAAGTCAAGAATTCCCAATGGAACCAACTCCACTCGTTAAGGAGGTCAGCTTCGATCCGCCTCAACCACGCCATGTCCCGTTTCCCATCGGGCCTTCGCATCGGATGGAAGTAGATCATGATACAAAGATCCGGCCCGATCCGTCTGTAGAAGTGGCTTGTCGGGTTCACGTAGATCCGTGTGAAGTAGCCTTGATAGGTTCCCTTGTAACCCGAGTACTGGCCGATGGTTTCGATCACAAAACCCTCGGACTGCAACCAGTTAAGTCTTTTCCCATTCAAGGCATTTCGATGTTGCAATTGGGAATAGATCGACATGCCCCACACGACCAAGCACGCAAAGAGTATAGCTCCTATGGACCGGTCAGCGTAAATGGACAGCACGACACAAAATAGAGTGGCAGCTAAGCTCGCCACGATCTTCGTCGGCCAATGTTTGAGCCAAGACATACACAAACCTACTGAACGACCTGAACGCAGAATCCGAGCCTACGCCGCCGCCGTCTCCAACTCCCTGCTCACCTTCTTGAACAAGCCCTGCAGCACGTTCCCCGGACCCACTTCCACCACCTTGCTGCAGCCATCGGCCAGCATGTGCTGCATGGTCTGCGTCCAGCGGACAGGGGCGGTCAGTTGTGCGATCAAGTTGGCCTTGATGCGGGCCGGATCGGTGTGCGGGCGGGCATCCACGTTCTGGTACACCGGGCAGCGCGGGTTCACGATGGGGGTGAAGGCGATGGCGGTCTCCAGCTCCACACGGGCGGGCTCCATCAGCGGACTGTGGAAGGCACCACCCACTTGCAGCACCAAGGCGCGCTTGGCACCGGCCGCCTTCAGGGCTTCGCAGGCAGCGTTCACGGCCTCCACGCTCCCGCTGATCACCAGTTGGCCGGGGCAGTTGTAATTGGCCGG
>JALOLX010000119.1 GCA_025455765.1 Flavobacteriales bacterium
CGTTCCCCCCTCACCACCCCACATCGCACCTGTTCAAAACTGGCCCGTTCTTCGCTTGATCCCCCCTTGGCACCCCGGTAGCTTCGTGCCTTCAGCCATGTACCGCACACGCAAGGTCCTCCTGCTCCTCCCGCTCGCCCTGCTCACCCTGGGCAGCACTCCGCCCAGCGGCCGCCTCACCGGGCAGGCGCCGCCCTTCCTGGCCGACGATACGTTCTGGGCCGATTCGGTGCTGAGCACCCTGTCGCTCGATCAGCGCATCGCCCAGCTGATGATGGTGGCGGCCTATTCCAACAAGGACGCGAAGCACGAGGCGGAGATCGAAGCGATGGTGCGCGACCGCAACATCGGCGGACTGATCTTCTTCCAAGGTGGACCGCAGCGTCAGGCACGCCTCACCGATCGTTACCAGGCCGCCGCACCCACGCCATTGCTTATCGGCATGGACCTGGAGTGGGGCCTCGCCATGCGCCTCGACAGCACCATCCGCTACCCGCGCCAGATGACCTTGGGCGCCCACCGCGACGATGCGCTGATCACCGAGATGGGGATGGAGATCGCCCGGCAGATGAAGCGGCTGGGCGTACACGTGAGCTTCAGTCCGGTGGTGGATGTGAACAACAATCCCGCGAACCCGGTGATCAACGACCGCAGCTTCGGGGAAGACCGCGAGCTGGTGGCGCGCAAGGGCATCGCTTACATGCGTGGCCTGCAACAAGGCGGGGTGATCGCCACCGCCAAGCACTTCCCCGGGCACGGCGATACCGACACCGATTCGCACTACGGCCTGCCGATGATCGCGCACAGCCGCACCCGCCTCGATTCGCTCGAGCTCTATCCCTTCCAACGCCTGGTGGACGAGGGCCTCTCAGCCATGATGGTGGGCCACTTGGAAGTGCCTGCGCTCGACAGCACCAAGGGGCAGCCCAGCACGCTCAGTCAGCCTATTGTGCAGGACCTTTTGGAGCGCGAGATCGGCTTCCGCGGACTGGTGTTCACTGATGCGCTGAACATGAAGGGTGTGGCCAATGCGGAGAAGCCGGGCGAGATCGAGCTGCGGGCGCTGCGTGCGGGTAACGACGTGATGCTGTTCCCGCAGGACCCGGTGAAGGCCATCGAACGCATCAAACAGGCGGTGCAGAACGGCGAGCTCGATCCGCTGCTCATCGACCATAAGTGCCTGAAGGTGCTGCGCGCCAAGCAGTGGGCGGGGCTGCACCAGCGGACTGCGGTGAACACGCCGGGACTGATGGAAGACCTGAACAACGAACGCGCCAAGCTACTGCGGCGCAAGCTCTACGGCGCGGCCATTACCGTGCTGAACGACCGCGACAACAGTCTGCCGTTCCAGCAACTGCAAGGCCAGCGCATCGCCTCCCTGGTGATCGGTGCCGAAGAGGGCAACACGTTCCAGCGTCATCTGCAACGCTTTGGCGACATCACCACCTTCGCCTGCGGAAAGAGCCTTCGCCGCGATTCGCTCAACGCGCTGCTTACCCAGCTGGAGCGCTTCGACCGGGTGATCGTGAGCGTTCACGGTACTACCTACCGCGTGAACAAGGACTTCGGTATTCCTGAGACGGCGATGGACATCGTGCGTGAAGTGGCGGCGCGCAAGCCCACCACCTTCTGCCTCTTCGCCAATCCGTACCGCCTCACACGGGCCTACGGGGCGCATTACCTCGCCAGTGTGGTGGTGGCCTACGAGGAGACCGACGATACGCAGGACCTCGTGGCGCAGGTGCTTTTCGGTGCACGCTCGGCGGATGGCATGCTGCCGATCACCGCTTCCTCCTTCTACCGCAAGGGCGATGGTCAGCGGGTGGATGCCGTGGGCCGCATGGGCTTCACCGCACCGGAGGACCTGGGCATCGCGAGCCGCCAGTTCGCGGCGATGGACCGCATCGTGCAGGAAGGCATCGCAGCACGGGCCTACCCCGGCGCGCAGGTGCTGGTGGCAGTGGACGGACAGGTGGTGCTGAACAAGGCCTATGGATCCAGCACGTACGAGGGTAAACGCTCAGTACGTACCGACGACCTCTATGACCTGGCCTCCATCACCAAGGTGGCGAGCACCACGCTTGCGCTGATGAAGCTAGTGGACCAGGGGCAGGTGGACCTGGACAAGCCGTTGGGCCATTACCTGCCTGAGCTGGAGGACAGCTATACGGCACATGCCCGCATGGGCTTGCGCGACATCCTCACGCACCAGGCTGGATTGAAGGCCTTCGTGCCGTTCCAGAACCGGATCATGGTGGATGGGCGCTTCAAGGCGGGTGCGGTGAGCGATACGAGCAGTGAGACGCACGGCATCCGCATCGCCGAAGGGCTGTACCTGCACAACAGCTATCGCGACAGCCTGCTCACGTGGGTGCTGCAGACGCCAGTGGGGGCGAAGGGCACTTATGTGTACAGCGACATGGGCTATTACTTGCTGCAAGAGCTGATCGAACGGCGCGCGGGCATGCCGCTGGAACGCTTCGTGCAGCAGGAGTTCTACGGTCCGCTCGGCGCTTCCACGTTGGGCTACCGGCCCTACGAGCGCTTCGCGAAGGACCGGATCGCACCTACGGAGAACGACAGGCTGTTCCGCAAGCGCCAGTTGCAGGGCGATGTACACGACCCTGGAGCTGCGCTGAAGGGCGGTGTGGCCGGGCATGCGGGCCTCTTCGGCAGCGCCACTGACCTGGCCAAGGTGATGCAGTTGCTGCTGAACAAGGGCACGTACGGAGGCAAGCGCTACCTGAGCGAGGCGGTCGTCACCGAGTTCACGAAGTGCCAGTTCTGCAAGCCCGATGGCAGCGGCAATCGGCGTGCGCTGGGCTGGGACCGTCCGGCACAGGGCAACAGCGGCCCCACGTGCGATTGCGTGAGCTACGCCAGCTTCGGGCACACCGGCTTCACCGGCACCATGGCCTGGGCCGATCCCGAGCAGGGGGTGGTCTACATCTTCCTCAGCAACCGCGTGTATCCCGATGCCACGGAGAACAAGCTGGCCAACATGGGCATCCGCACGAAGGTGCAGGAGGTGGTACACGGCGCCGTGGCCAGCAGGATCACCGCCACGCGCAGTGAGCAGCGTTCGCCGTTGAAGCGGTGACCGTACATCCCCCCGTGCAGCCGCTTGTCCAGATGGAAGTAGCCGATAGCGGTCGTGTGCTACCTTTAGGTGATAAGACAGGTCTTGGCATCGTCTCTCATGTACACGCTTCAACGAACAGATAAGCGCACATGGTCCCTGTTGGATGCGAACGGCACCGTGCTGGGGTCGCTGGTGCGTACCAAATGGCACGGCATGGGCGCAGAGGTCCTCGTGGCGCAGGGAGTCTACCCGGTCAGGCGCCTGTCCGTGTGGTCCTCCAAGTTGGGGGTGTTCGCAGGTGAGGTACCCTTGTTGGTCGCCAGCTTCACGTGGCGAGGCATTGACATCCACGATCCTACGGGCCAGCAGCCTTCGACCTCTGTGCGTCGCCCGCATTGGTTCAGCGCCGTTCATGAGCTTGTCAGCGGTGAACGCCCTGTGCTGAAGCTCCGGCACCGCATGAATTGGCGGAGGTTCGAGCAGGAGCCTGAGATCATGGAAGCGTACACGGACAGTATCCCGCCCTTGATGCTATTGTTCGCCCTCCATGCCATTCAGGTGCAGCAGCGACGGGCGGCAGCGGCGGCAGCTAGTTGAGATACACGATGGCCATGTTGAGCACCATGGCGAAGCCCACCCACGCAAGGTAAGGCCATAGCAGGTGGTGTGCCCAAGGATGCACGTCCTGTGAGCGTGCCATGTACCAGCGGATGGCGGCCAACAGCGCCACGATCTCCACCAGGGCCAGCAGTGGTGAACGCAGCCCGAAGAAGAGCACGGTCCACAGGGCGTTGAGGGCCAGTTGCAGTGCCCAGGCGCTCATGGCCCGATCGCGTTCGGGGCTTCGGAACTGTGCCCAAACGATGCCGCCGGCCAAGCCAATGAGCACGTACAGCACGGTCCATACCGGCCCGAAGATCCAGTTGGGTGGGTTGAAGGCGGGCTTGTTGAGCGTGGCATACCACGTAGGAATGGCGTTGGCAGTGAGCAGACCGGTGCTCGCGCCCACGATCAAGGCCAGCAGCGTGAGGGCGGTGATGCGGATGGTGAGGCGCGTGTTCATTCCGTGAAGGTAGAACTCAGTGCCTGGTGTGGCTTTTTTCCGGATCATAGAACTATTTGATGAACCGGACTGTTCATACTTTCAAAACCCACTGAAACATGCATACCATCCTACTTTCCAGTGTCATGAACATTCCGGTGGATGACCCGGTGGCGTTCACGTTCTTCACGGGATACATGGCCATGCTTGCGGCCTCGGTGTTCTTCTTTTTCGAGCGCAGCCGTGTGCCGGATAAGTGGAAGACCTCGTTGCTGGTGTCGGGCCTGATCACGGGTATCGCCGCGGTGCATTACTACTACATGCGGGATTACTACACTTCCACAGGCAACAACCCCACGGCACTGCGCTACATCGACTGGACCCTGACGGTGCCATTGATGTGTGTGGAGTTCTACCTGCTGACCAAGGCAGCGGGTGCGAAGCTGGGTTTGATGTGGAAGTTGATCATCGCATCGGCGTGGATGTTGGTGGCCGGTTACATCGGTGAAGCGTTCAATCCCCCCGGTGGCAGCATGTCGCATTCTGCGCTGTGGGGTGCCTTGTCCACCATCGGGTACATCTACGTGCTCTATGCGGCATGGTTCGGCGAAGTGAAGCAGTTGGCCGACCGTTCTGGTGACCCCACGGTGGTGCGCGGCGTACGCACGCTGGCCTGGTTCGTCCTTGTGGGTTGGGCCATCTACCCCATCGGCTACATGTGCATGCCGGGCGGTTGGTTGAACGTGGGCCTGGGCTGGACCTCCAACAGCGTGGACCTGTTCTACAACATCGCGGATGCCATCAACAAGATCGGCTTCGGTCTGGTGGTGTACGGCATTGCAGTGACCTCGAAGGATAACGCAACACTGGCCAAAGCCTGATGGAAGCCACCTCCACCGCCCAGCGGCCCACATTGGTGTACTCAGAAGAAATGCGCACCAAGCCGTACTTCGACCTCACTGCGGAGATGTTCCGATGTGTACGCGACCATGACTTCGCCACGTTGGCGGGCATCTGCGACGATGATCACGGCATCGTTGACATCAACGTCAGCGGGGGATCGGAAGTGATACGCGACCGTGCCGGATGGGAACGTTGGTTCACGGGGCTTTTCGCTCAACTGAAAGCAATGGGTGCCAGCACGTGGTCGGAGATCACCCGGTACGAGGCGGTAGCCACTGTGGACATGGGGTACAGTGTAGTGGATTTCGATCAGGTGTTCATCGCTGAGGGCAAGCGACTGCGTTTCTCTGTTCTCGCCACCATCATTTGGAAACGCTCAAAGGTTGGTTGGCAAGAAGCGCGCTACCACAGCTCGCTGGTGAAGGTGGTTGAGGAGTGAGCAGGGCAGTCGTGAACAGAGGGCCGTTCCACCTTTCGTGGAGCGGCCCTTCTGCTTTCCTGCGCTGCAGCGTTCATCAGAGCTTCAGCTCCTTCATCTCGCCCTTGTCGGTGATC
>JALOLX010000120.1 GCA_025455765.1 Flavobacteriales bacterium
TATGTGCGTGGGGTGAAGATCGAGGACCTGCGCCAAGCCCTTTTGACCTTTGTGCCCGGTGCCGCACAAACGCCCGGTCGCCTCAACCTGTTCCAGTTCAAGAATTTCCAGGTGGTGGTGGATTACGCCCACAACCCGCATGGCTTCGAGGCCCTGGGCAAGTTCCTCAGCAAGATCCCCGACAGTCCGAAAGTGGGTGTGATCGCCGGTGTGGGCGACCGCCGCGACGAGGACACCGTGAACCTCGGCCGCCTCAGCGCGCAGATGTTCGACGAGATCATCATCCGCCAGGACCGCAACCTGCGCGGCAAGAGCGACGACGAGATCATCGCGCTGATGGTGAAGGGCATCAAGGAGGTGGACCCGAACAAGAAGTACACCATCATTAAGAAGGAGGAAGAAGCCATCCGCCACGCCATCAGCACGGCCAAGCCCGGCAGCTTCCTCACCCTCTGCAGCGATGTGGTGCCCGACGCCCTCGCCCTGGTGCTGAAGCTGAAGGAAGAGGATGAGAAGGTGGCCTTCAACCCGGCCGATATTCCGAACAGGAATAAGGAGTTGGTGGGGTGAAGATCGTCCGCAGGGTCCCCGCCGAATGCGCGGGAGACCCTGCGGAGGTTTGATGCCGGGGATGTTGAAGCTGGCCAGCATTTGGGGGGAGGGGACCACAGATACCTATGCGATAGTGGCACCGGATGATGCAGCATAGGAACCACGGATCGCAGATCTGCGGGAGCGGTGGTTGGGCTTCAGTCCCGCGTTACGCAACCGCTGTTCACAGGCCTGAAGGCCGGTGGTCAGTTCACGTAGCGCGGTGCGGCCCATGAACACCCGGGCCAGCATGGTCGCCACATGGTCATAGATATATAACCGCTTGCAGTAGCGGTCGGCCTGGTGTTCGCGACCCATGCGATCCATATGGCTCCGAGGGATCAGGTTCAGCATTTGCGATAGCACAGGCTGTCCGGTAAACAGGCTAACTTGGCGTATGTGTTGGGCTCGTGATGTCAGATACCTCGAACCTACACAACGAAGGGGGCTCAGGCCCCCTTCCACTTTTCCATACCATCAGACTTTACCCGGACACCACAGCGAGTTCCATTCAATCGGACCATCTAATTAGTTCATTAACCCGGAAAAGACTATCTTTATGGATCAATCCGAACGACTATGACTAGTGTTTTCATGAAGTGCTTTCTAACCGTGGTTGTTTCCTGTTCACTTGCTCTCGAAGGTTTTGGGCAAGCAACTCTACGTAAGGAGTTCTACATGACTAATGGCACTGTTCATGCGGTGGCATTAAGTGGAGATACGCTGTTCGTTGGAGGCGACTTCACCGAAGTTGCCGCGCCTCTTACTTACGCCACCTCATTCAACGTCGCGACAGGCTTTCCTGACCCATGGGCGGACCGTCCAAACAATTGGGTGCAGGATATTTGTCCTGATGGACAAGGGGGATGGTTTCTTGCAGGAAATTTTTCTGTTGTAGGAACGACATTCAAACCGAGTCTGGCCCGTTTGGACGCTGGAGGACAACTAATGTCCTGGTCGCCCGGGGGCAATGGGTTACTGAGCCTGAAGCGCGTGCTGCTGGCTGGCAGTTTGCTCGTCACTGTAGATTCGGATGATGAGATTCAAGTTTTTGATGTCGCTACTGGAGCCCATCAGGGATGGTCCGCTGGTGGCAACGGTACAGTCGAGGCCATAGCGGTCAAAGACCAGGTGTTATACATCGGCGGTGATTTCACAACATTCGAGGGCATGCCTAGGCAGAATCTCGCAGCAATCAATCTACAGACAGGCTCACTCACTTCATGGAACGTGGCCTGCAACGGCAGGATTTTGACGGTTGCAGCGCATGAGAGTGGACTGGTCATTGGAGGCGAATTCAATACGATCTCAGGTTTCTTTCGGAATAAACTCGCACTGCTGGACTACACTACCGCCTTGCCAACGTCATGGGACCCTGATGTCTCAGGTGATGTGCACTCCTCGTTTGAACGGAACGATACACTCTTCATTGGAGGCGACTTCTCAGCTATCGGTGGGACATCCCGAGGGAGGCTTGCGGCTTTCTCTTTGGAGGATGGTGCTTTGTTGCCTTGGGCGCCGATTGCCGACGGTGTTGTGTATGACATGAGTGCAGTGGGTAGCAGCCTTTTCATCTGCGGTGATTTCAATAATGTCAACAGCAGCCCTCGGGGGCATGCCGCAGCAATAGGCGTTGACATGGGGGACGTGCTCCCGTGGGAGGTGGCGAGACCCAGTGGTGACTTCTTTGCAGTGTCAGCTCAGGTTGACAGGGTGTACTTGGTCGGGAGTTTCACGGCCATGGGGGCGGTGGATCGAGAGAATTTCGCCTGCTTCAGTCTCTCATCTGGTGCCGTATTGCCCTGGTCGCCGGCGTTTTCTTCCAACACTGGATTTCCTCCTGTCACGGCTTTGCATGTGCATCAGGATCGACTTTTTGTGGGCGGCTCCTTCGATCAGATCGATGGCATCCCTCGCACTAGTTTGGCGGAGTTCCAACTGCCGATCGGTCAATTGACTTCATGGAACCCAACGCTAAGTTCAACTGGACGTGTCCTAGATATCGATTCTCATGGAGGGCGTCTGTATATCGCTGGCTCTTTCAGCCAAATTGAAGGGCAGAATAGGCCAGACTTGGCTTCATTTAACTTGAGTAATCTAGACCTGACTGCTTGGAATCCGACAACGTCGACATCATGGAATACGAACGGTCTGGCGTTCCATCAGAATCGAGTGTATGTGGCCAATTTTCTGCAGTTTCCGGCAGTGGAGGTGTTCGACACCCTTACGGGATTGTCCATCCCATGGATTACCACCGGCGGTACACAAACCGCCTTTGGTCTGACAATAAGGGGCGATGCGGCGTACTTCGTTGGTCAGTTCAGCTCTGTCAATGGAGTCCAGCGGAACGGTGCCGCTGCTTGCGATGTTAACACTGGGGCACTAACGTCATGGGATCCAGGTCCTGATTGCCCCGGTAGCACCGGAACCATGAATGCCGTCGCGTCAAACAGCGTAAGTGTGTTCATGGCCGGCTGTATGAACGTTATAGGCGGGCCCGGAGGAACTCCGGTCAGCGGTGTCGTCGCTCTCGACCAATTGACGGGAGCCCCTTACGGTGACCCAGCAGAGTTCAACTTGTGGCCGGAACCGTTATGCTTGTTCGCCAATGACACCTTACTCGTCGTTGGCGGCTCATTCGAGGTCGTTGAACGTCAAACACGACAGGGGTTGGCCGTGTACTCATTGGGCGATATCGTTACGGATCTGCTTCAACCCTCAGCCCCTAGTCGAGATGGCGGCATGGTGAGCGTGTGGCCATCGCCGAGTCGTGGTGAAGCGTTGAATGTGATGTTCCCTGCAACGAAACTGCCCATGCAGAGCGTATGGACAGAAGTCTTTGATATGCAGGGTCGCTTGCACGCCTCAGCCCACTTAATGAGCTCCATGAATGCCGTGGATGGGGTTTCGACCCTTTCGGTACCTACAACTTTGCTAGATACTCTCGGACCCGGAGCGTATTTGCTTCGCTTGCGGTCAGGTAGGGAGGTTCACTTTGCTAGGTTCTCACTTACTCCTTGAAGGCAGTACTGACATTCGTCGGCCGCTGGTCGTAAAAGTATTTGGCCTTCGCAGGGTATCCCCGAGAACCTCCGCCGGGTCTCCCGAGGCACGAGGGGACCATGCCCCGCTCCCGCCGATCTGCGATCGGTCAACGTTATCTTCTCTCGAAGGAACCCTGGGTCGCAGATCCGCGGGAGCGGAGGAATAGCCTGTGGCTACGCGCAACACGCACAGCCACCCGCTAGCCTGCGGCTACCTCATCACCCAAGCGTTCATCCCCCTCACTTCCGCACCGCCCGCGCCAGATAGATCAGGAGCACGGCGCCCACCACGGCGGCCACCAGGTTGCCGATGAGGTTGGTGGTGCTGAGGCCCAGCAGGCCGAAGACCAGGTCGCCCACGAAGCCGCCGACCAGGCCGAGCAGGATGTTCACCACAAGGCCGTAGCCTTCGCCCTTCATGAGCTTGCCGGCCAGCCAGCCGGCCACGCCACCAATGAGGAGGCTCCACAGGAGGTTCATGATACCAAGTTAAGAGTTGGGAACGAAGAAGGCCCCGGGGATGCCGGGGCCTTCGATGCGTGCGTTGGGGGCTTACTTGCCGTCCTTGCCACCCACCAGGCGCTTCTCCTGGATGCGGGCGCTCTTACCGCGCAGGTCGCGCAGGTAGTAGATGCGGGCGCGGTTCACCACACCCACCTTGTTCACCTCGATCTTGTCGATGAAGGGGGAGGCGACGGGGAAGATCCGTTCCACGCCGACGTTGTTGGAGATCTTGCGCACGGTGAAGGTGGCGGTGCTGCCGCTGCCTTTGCGCTGGATCACCACGCCTTGGTATTGCTGGATACGCTCCTTGTTCCCTTCCTTGATCTTGTAGTGAACGGTGACGGTGTCGCCGGCCTTGAAGGTGGGCAGGGCGGTGAGCGGGGCGTACTCCTTCTCGAGTTGCTTGATGCGGTCCATGACCTTGTGTGTTAGCGGGTTGCCCAGCGGCCCTCGACACGGTCGGGGGCATACGGTCCCGGATTCGGGCCGCAATATTACGGAAGATCCTGTTACGGAGCTCACTCCCCCGGTTCAAGCAGGTCCGGGCGGCGTTGGCGGGTGCGTTCCACGGCCTGTTCATGGCGCCAGGCATCGATGCGGGCCTGGTGGCCACTGAGCAGCACATCGGGCACCTTCCAGCCCTGGTAATCGGCCGGACGGGTGTAGTCGGGGGGGGCCACCAGCCCGTCCTGGAAGCTGTCGCTGAGGGCGGAGCGTTCGTCGCCGATCACCCCGGGCAGCAGGCGGATGATGGAATCGCAGAGCACCGCTGCAGCCAGTTCGCCACCGGTGAGCACGTAGTTGCCGATGCTCACTTCGCGGTCGATGAGGTGTTCGCGCACCCGTTCGTCCACGCCTTTGTAGTGGCCGCAGAGCAGGATGAGGTTGCCTTTCGTGCTGAGGTGGTTGGCCAGCGGCTGGTCCAGCAGCTGCCCGTCGGGGCTCAGGTAGATCACTTCGGCGTAGGCGCGTTCGCTCTTCAGCTGCATGATGGCGCGATGGATGGGCTCCACCAGCATCACCAGTCCAGCCCCGCCACCGAAGGGATAATCATCCAGCTTGCGGTGCTTGTCCGTGCTCCACTGGCGCAGGTCATGCACCACCACCTCGGCCACGCCCTTGGCTTGCGCGCGTTGCAGGATGCTTTCGCCGAACCAGCTGTCGAGCAGGCGGGGCACGGCGGAAAGGATGTCGATGCGCATGGGGCAAAGGTGCGTGATCCGGGCGCCACGGAGCGACGGTGGCCTTCCAACCGCGTTCGCCGCACCCTGGGAATGATGGATCTTGGAAGGTCCTAATGGCCGGAGAATAAGCGAGTTGGATGTTCGGTGGTGTGCAGGGCTGATGGACACATCCGGTACGACTTCCTACCTTCGGCATGCAAGTTGCCATGGTAGCAACGTACAAACCGACCAACATGAAGAAGACGCTCCTGTT
>JALOLX010000384.1 GCA_025455765.1 Flavobacteriales bacterium
TCCGGTGCGGTAGGATCGGCTCTCCAGCTTGAAGACCACCTCATGCTCACCGGCCGGCAGGGCAATGCCACGCAGCACATAGTTGGCGCGGAAATGCGGGGCCGGCTTGCCATCGATGTAGGCCTGCCAATCGGGCCCGTACCAGATGGCACTGAGCACAGCGATGCCGCCTTGTGCAGAACGGCTGCGGTAGCGGAGCTCGTTGGTGGCGTACTGTTCCAGCTCGATGGATGCGGAAGGGTCCGCAACGGCCTGGGCGCTTCCGACCAGCTCCCGTTGGCGTTCATCCACCAGCGCGGTGCGGGCTGGGTCGATGGTACCCAGCGTGGTTATCTCCTCATCGGCGTTCTTCATCCACCGCAGCTCGTCCACGAACCAGGCGCTGCCCAAGGCATTGGTGTTGGTGATGGGCGCGCGTTCGTTGCTGTAGATCAGGTGGCGGGTGTTGAGCATGTTGAGCACGCCTTCGCGCGCCAGCAGACTGTCCATCGCAGGAATGGAGGAGCCGGTCTGAAGCGCGGTGATCACGCGTTGCATGGCAGGCGACAGGTGGAACTCGATGAGCTCCTGGTAGCGCTTCAGCTTCGCGCCGTGGTAACCACCCACGCTCTTGTGGAAGTAGCTGACCTTGGAATCGTTGAAGGGGTCTGCGAGGGTGAGCACCCGATGGTCCTTGGCGCGACGCAGTGCAGCGAAGCGCAACAGCTCTTCTTCGTCCTTGCCCACCATACGATCGCGGCCCTTCTCTCCGGCCCGCGCGGCCTTGGTCTTGGCGAGCAGTTCCTGGAAGATGGCATCTGCGGCAGGGCTCCATTCCGCCTGAAGGATGGCCTTGTCCGCCGCAGTGGGCTTGAAGGGTAGGCGGCTGGCGCGTTCATCCTCCCAGCTCAGGTAACGGCCGCGCTCCTTGTCGTTGTTCACGTAGCGCTTATCCACCACCCACAGGTCCACCAGCACGAGCAGGCCCATGGCGCCGACCACCACGGCACGACCCACCTTGCCCCGGCCATGCAGCCAAAGCAGGGCCAGTCCCGCCAGCACGAAGGCCAGGCTGCGCAAGAAGGTGGTGGGCATCAGCGCGAAGGCCAACAACAGCACCACCAGACCACCGCCCACCAACAGATCGCGCTTCTCCGTTGCCTTGTCCCACGCACCAGCGCGAAGGCGTTCATCGAGGTAGCGGATGGCCAGCACCGGCGCAGCCAGTTCCACGATGATGAGAATGATGGTGACCGCCCTGAACTTGCTGTAGCCCGGCACCATGTCCAGGAAGAAGTCGGTGAGCGGCATGTAGTTGCGGCCCCAACTGAGCACCAAGGTGAGCAGCAGACCGCTGAAGAGCGCGTAGCTGAGGCCATCGCGCCAGAGCACCATGCCGCCCAGCAGGTAGGCGAGCATGAGCAGACCGGCGACCACAGGGCTTTGAACGAGCATGAGCACGGCAATGAGCGGCACCGCGCCCAGCACCCACCAGCGCGCGGGTCCTTCGGCACGGGCCAGGGCCAGCAGCATCAGCAATACCACCAGCGCGCCGATGTACACCGGACCCGAGGTGAACCGTTGATCGCCCCAGTAGCTGTTGATGTAGCCGCCGCTCTGGTATTCCTTGAGCACCGCATTGCGGAAGCCGGGGTCCTTGATGGCCTGCAGGTCCTCCTGTGAACGAATGATGGAGCCCGATGCGCCGCCCTTCGTGTTGGGGACGAGCAGCGTGAAGCTCTCCTGCTTGCCATAGCTCCATGCGGTGACGTAATCGCGGTCGAGGCCGTCCGTGCGGATGGAAGAAGCCGCGCTGCCATCGGGCAGGATGGTGAGCTCACTGCGCCCGCGGGTGGTGTACTTGCCATATTCCCACGTGCTCCACAGCGAACCGAAGTTGCACAGCAGGGCGAGCACCACGGCCACCACACCGATGCCAGCACGTTGGACCAGCTCGCCCACGCGGCCGGCGCGCACAAAGCCCACGGCCTCGGCCAATGCGAAGAGCAGTAGCACGATGCCCATGTAGTAGGTGACCTGCACGTGGTTCATGGCGATCTCCAGGCCCAGGAACAAGGCCAGCAACGCGCCGCCCCACCAGGCCTTGTCGCGGAAGAGCAGGATGGTGGCGCCAAGCACCATGGGCATGTAGCCGATGGCGTTGGCCTTGCTGTTGTGGCCAGCTTCGAGGATCACGAAGAAGTAGAGTAGGAGGAGAAGCCGAAGGCCACCGCGCCCACAATGGCGAGCCAGGGATCCACCCGCATGCAGCGCATGAGGATGTACATGCCCAGCAGGTAGAGGAACAGGAAGCTGGCCGGTCGGGGCAGGAAACCATGGAAGGCGTCGTCGGCGAAGCGGAGGAAATTCCCGCTCCAATCCACCGCGATCTGGTAGGCCGGCATGCCACTGAACATGCTGCCGGTCCAGAGGGGATCCTCGCCCGTGGCATCGCGGTGCTCGAGGATCTCCTGGGCCATGCCCTGCCAGTTCTTCAGATCGCCTTGTACCAGGCGCTTGCCTTCCAGCACCGGGCTGAAGTAGAGCAGGCTCAGGGCGTAGAAGAGGGCCAGTGCCACAAGCACCGGGATGAGGGAACGCCAGTTGATGTGTTTCATGGAAGGAAGTCCGGAGGGGCGGTTCGGTGAAGGAACGGGCTACTTGATCTCCTCGAAGTCGGCGTCGATGATGGTGGTGCCGGGCCTGCCGCTGCGGTTGGAGGTCTCCGTGGGCCGCTCGATACGCACCTCGCCTTTGGGGCGTTGTGGACCATTGGTGTGATGCACGGGAGGTGTGCGGCGCTGTTGCTGATAGCGGAGCAGCATCCGCAACAGCCACCATAGGGCCACGAGCACCAGGATGGTGCGCAATGTGCCGGTGAAGCTGGCCTCTAGAACGGTCATGGCAGGTGGCCAAAGATAGCCGAAGGCCCTTGCCAGCGCGGAAGTCCGTACCTTTGCAGCGTTCGAGGCGCCGTTGGTGCGCCATTCCCCTTCCCCTTCCCCTACTGAGATGTCCTCTTTCGACGCGCTCGGTCTCCGCGCGGAGACGCTCCGTTCCCTGACCGAGATCGGATTCACCACCCCCACCCCCGTACAAGAACAAGCCATCCCCCTGCTCCTGAAAAGCGAGAAGGATGTGGTGGCCCTGGCCCAGACCGGCACCGGTAAGACCGCTGCGTTCGGCCTGCCCCTGCTCGAGTTCCTCGACCCCCAGGACCGGACCATCCAGGCCTTGATCCTCGCTCCTACCCGCGAGCTCTGCGTGCAGATCAGCAAGGACCT
>JALOLX010000121.1 GCA_025455765.1 Flavobacteriales bacterium
GAACTCGCTCTTCACGAAGGTGTAGGACAGGATGCCGTAGAACCCTTTGTAGAGCTTCTGTTGGGCCAGGAACTCCACGCCGTACGAACGACCCTTCGAGGTAGGTGCGGCCAGCTCGTTGCCGATCACCCCGAAGTCGCCGCCGAGGTTGGCCAGGCTGATGCCCTTGTCCACCAGCAACGGGTACCGATCGTACCACTTATGGAAGCCTTCCACCGAGAGCTTGCCGTTGTTGCGCGAGTAGTACTCCACGCCAGCCACCACGTGATCGGCCTGGATGTACTGGATGCCCCCATCGAGGTTGAGCAGTGCGCCGGCCGCATCGCGGAAGCCCAGCACGGTGTAGGGCGGCAGCTGGTAGAAGCGGCCCACGTTGGCGTTGATGGCGAAGGCATCGCTGACGGCGTAGGAGAGCGACATGCGCGGGGAGAGCTGATCGAGGGGATCGCTCATGGTGGCGCGCAGGGTGTTGATGTCCGTGCGCAGGCCGAAGGACGTGGAGAGCTTGCCGAAGGAGCGGCTGAGCTGACCGAAGGCCCCGAACTTGTCCACGATGAGCTCGCTGGTGTAGTCGATGATCACCGGCTGCCCGAGGATGACGCGTTGCGTGTAGGTATCGGTGGTGTAGCGGGCGCGCTCAGCGTTCACACCGCCCACGAAGCGCCAAGCGCCGTAGTTCATCTGGGCTTCATAGCGGAACTTGTTCTCCTCCTCCTGACTGCCGTAGCGCAACAGCAGCGCGTTGGGATCGGACTCATCGTTGTTGCGGAACTTGGTGGCTTCGTTGAAGAGGTGACTGCGGCTTACCACGAAGGTGTGCAGACCCTTCTCCACAAAGCGATCGTAGCGCGCGCCCACCGTGTAGTTCCACTGATCATTGTCGGGCAGATTGCCCAGGATGAAGCGGTTGCGCTCGAAGCGTTCCACATCGGTGGTATCGTCGTTGGCGGCGGGGTTGAGGTCCACATTATCGTAGGCGCCGAGTCCGATGAAGGTGAGGCGTGAACGCTCGTTGATGCGGATGGTGTGCTTCACCTGCGCATCGTTATAGATGGGCAGGAAGGGCAGCTTCAGGGCTTGGAAGAGGAACTGCAGGTACGAACGGCGCACGGACACAATGGTGGAAGCTTTCTTCCCCGTGGGACCATCGAAGGTGAAGCCCACATCACTACTGCCGAGCATAAAGGTGAGGGTGCGCTTCTCGGTATTGCCTTCGGGCTGTTTGAACTCGAACACCGAGCTGAGGGTGTTGCCGCGCGCGGCGGGGAAGGCACCGGTGATCACGTCCACCTCGCGGATGAAGTTGACGTTGATCATGCCCACGGGCCCGCCGCTGCTGCCTTGTGTGCTGAAGTGGTTGATGGTGGGCACTTCGATGCCATCGAGGTAGAAGCGGTTCTCGTTGGGTGCGCCACCGCGGATGATGATGTCATTGCGGAAGCTGGCGGTGCTGGCCACACCGGGCAGTGCGCGGATCACCTTGCTGATGAGAGCGGGCTTTCCTTGGTGCGCTCAAAGGCTTTTCGCGTGATCTCCACCTCCTGCAGTTCCATAGCAGAAGGTTCCAGGGTGATGGTGAGCTCCACCGGACGGGCCGTACCCACCTGCACTTCGGGCACTACGCGGCGCTGGTAGCCAACAGAAGAGACCACCACGTTGTAGAGGCCGGGCTTCACGTTCTCCATGGTGAAGCGCCCTTCGATGTCCGTCGTGGCGCCGGTCGTGGTGCCATCCAGCAGCACGTTCACGAACGGCAGGGGTTCACGCGTGCGCGCATCGCTTACTGTGCCTTTGACCACCGCTTGTGCGGCAAGCGTGCAGGAGGCCAGCAGGCCGAGGAGGAAAAGGGGGGTACGCATGTCCGGTGAGGGGTGAACGGGAGCAAACAAACGTACCTGACAAAAGTTCAATGGAGATGGTCGATTATTTACGTATCCATATGTCTATCAGCCGATTACGCCAATATCGCCCGCTCCCCCTCCCTGCCCGATCGTCACAGAAGATCCATTCTGTTCAACTTTTTCTTGCGGATGTTAAACAGAAGCATCACCTTTGTTGAGCCTTTGGCACAAAACCTTAAACAATCTAAGCTGATGTCCACGCTCGAGTTCCAACAGCAACTGGTCGGCCTGCGGCAACAGTTGTACTACTTCGCGCTGAGCCTGACCAAGGATCGCGACAACGCCCTCGACCTGCTCCAAGAGAGCATCCTGCGGGCGCTCACCTACCGGGACAAGTACCGGGACAACACCAACTTCAAGGCATGGTTGTACACCATCATGAAGAACACCTTCATCAATGACCATCGTCGTGCGAAGCGGACGAAGGCCTTGATGGATACCGTGGACCGCGAGCGCGACCAGGTGCGTCGGGTGCAGACCCCTGCCA
Source organism: Flavobacteriales bacterium (assembly GCA_025455765.1). Classification (GTDB taxonomy): domain Bacteria; phylum Bacteroidota; class Bacteroidia; order Flavobacteriales_F; family PHOS-HE28; genus PHOS-HE28. The sequence continues at coordinate 2,389 of JALOLX010000121.1, forward strand.
CCTCGGAGGCTACGATGAAGATGAGCGAGATCGACCGCAGCCTCGAGCGGTTGGACCCCACCTTCCGCACGCCCTTCACCATGCACCATGAGGGCTACAAGTACCATGAGATCGCCGATCACCTTGGAATTCCGATCGGTACGGTAAAGAGCCGTATCTTCCAAGCTCGGCAGCGCCTCATGGCCATGCTCAGCGACAAACACATTCAGAACTGATGCGGCACGCACTGGTCATCGGCTCGGGTTTCGCGGGACTCACCGCAGCGGCATCGCTGGCGCGGAAGGGGTTCCGTGTGACCGTACTGGAGAAGAACAGCCAGCCCGGTGGCCGTGCACGTACCTGGTCCGAAGCGGGCTTCACCTTTGACATGGGTCCCAGCTTCTATTGGATGCCGGAGGTCTTTGAGCGCTACTTCGCTTCGGTGGGTGAGCGCGTGGAGGACCATTACCAACTGGTACGCCTCGACCCTTCCTATAGTGTGGTGTTCGGTCCAGGAGAGAAATGGGCGCTACCGGCCGACCCTTTGGCCTTGCGCGCCTTCTTCGACAGCAAGGAGAAAGGAGCTGGCGCACAACTGGACCGGTTCCTGGCCGAAGCCAAGGTGAAGTACGACCTGGGCATGGGCGAACTGGTCTACCGGCCTTCGCTGAGCTGGGGCGAGTACATGCATCCCGGCTTGATCGGCGGCCTGCTCAAGACCAATGTGTTCCGCAGCCTGCGCAAACATGTGCAAGGCCACTTCACCGACGCCAAATTGCGGCTGCTGATGGAGTTCCCGGTACTGTTCCTGGGTGCATCACCGCAGAACACGCCGGCCTTGTACAGCCTGATGAACTACGCCGACATGGAGCTCGGCACCTGGTACCCCATGGGCGGCATGGGCAAGGTGGTGGATGCCTTTGTGCGCGTGGCCGAGAAGAACGGTGTGGAGGTGCGTTGCAATGCCAACGTGCGCCGCATCGTGGTGGAGAACGGACGTGCTGTGGGTGTGGAGACCGAGCGCGGCGTGGAGCGCGCGGACCTGGTGGTGGCCGGTGCCGACTACCACCATGTGGACCAACAGCTGCTGAGCGAAGAGCATCGCGGGTATACCGAGCGCTACTGGGACAAGCGCACCATGGCCCCCAGCGGACTGCTGTTCTACCTCGGCTTCGATCGCGAGCTGCCCGACCTGGACCACCACACCTTGTTCTTCGACGAATCGCTGGACCAGCACAGTGCGGAGATCTACGACAACCCCACATGGCCCAGCAAGCCGCTCTTCTACACCAGCTGTGCGAGCAAGACCGATCCCTCGGTGGCGCCGAAGGGCAAGGAGAACATGGTCATCCTCATTCCGATCGCACCCGGCTTGACCGATGAAGAGTCCACGCGTGAGCGCTACTACCACATGGTGATGGAGCGTTTGGGCAAGCACCTTGGCTTTGATCCGCGGCCGCACGTGGTGGTGAAGCGCAGCTACAGCATCAAGGACCTGCAGGCCGATTACAACGCCTACCGCGGCAACGCGTACGGCATGGCCAACACCATCCTGCAAACGGGCCCCTTGCGTCCCAGCATGAAGAGCCGCAAGGTGCAGGGCCTGTATTACACCGGGCAGCTCACTGTGCCCGGCCCTGGCGTACCCCCTGCCATCATCAGTGGTCAGGTGGTGGCCGACCTCATCGAGAAGGAACTCGGAAGCAACACAGCAACGCCAACGCCGAAGGTTTCGGCGCACTCAGCATGAACACGGTAGCACTCTATGACAAGGTCTGTCTGAAGGCGAGCAGGCATACCACCTACAGCTACAGCACCTCATTCTCACTTGGCATCCGCTCGTTGGACAAGCGTTTCCATGCGCCCATCCACGCCATCTACGGCTTTGTGCGCTTCGCCGATGAGATCGTGGACACCTTCCACGGGTATGACAAGAACGACCTGCTGCAGCGGTTCCGCAACGACACGTACCGCGCCATTGCAGAGGGCATCAGCCTCAACCCCATCCTGCACAGCTTCCAGCGTGTAGTGAACGAGTACCGCATTGAACAGGAGCTGTACGATACCTTCCTGGACAGCATGGCCATGGACCTGACGGACACGGCCCACGACCAAGGCAGTTACGAGACCTACATCCTGGGCAGCGCCGAGGTGGTGGGACTGATGTGCCTGCGGGTGTTCTGCGAAGGTGATGATGCGATGTACCAGCGGTTGAAGCCGGGTGCCATGAAGCTCGGTGCTGCGTTCCAGAAGGTCAATTTCCTGCGCGACCTGAAGGACGACCACCAGAACCTCGGTCGGACCTACTTCCCAGGCATCGACCTGGGGGATTGGGGCGAGGCCACGAAGCGCGCCATCGAGGACGACATCCAGGCCGATTTCGATGCGGCGTTGGTGGGCATCCGTCAGTTGCCCAAAGGTGCGCGCTTCGGAGTGTACATGGCGTACATCTACTACGTGAACCTGTTCCGCAAGATCAAGGCACTACCCGCCAACCGCATCATGCAGGAGCGCGTTCGGGTGCGCAACCGCAAGAAGATCGCGCTGCTCACCACCAGCTACCTGCGGCACAGCTTCGGCATGCTTTGAACGCCATGGACCACGCAGCGATGAACGAGGAACAGGTGGTGCTGGTGAACCAGCACGACGAAGCCGTGGGCACCATGGGCAAGTTGCGCGCCCATGAAGAGGGTGCGTTGCACCGGGCCTTCAGCGTGTTCCTCTTCGATGACCATGGTCGCCTGTTGCTGCAGCGGCGGGCAGCGGGCAAGTACCACAGCGCAGGCCTCTGGACGAATACCTGCTGCAGTCATCCGCGGCCGCAGGAGAGCGTGTTGGATGCTGCGGTGCGCAGGTTGCGCGAAGAGATGGGCATCCGCGCAGAGCTGGAGCCCCAGTTCTCCTTCATCTACCACGCCGACCTGGAGAACGGACTGCAGGAGCATGAACTGGACCATGTGTTGTTCGGTTCCTACTCTGGCGCGGCATCGCCCGACCCCAGTGAGGCGGACGCTTGGAAATACATGCATCCGGACGAGTTGGAGGCCGAGCTCCGGCACCATCCGGAACGCTATACCGTGTGGTTGCGCACGTGTTGGTCGCAGGTGCGTGAAGCGCTTGCCCTGCGCGCAGCTTGAAGAACCCTTTGGAACCTTTCAACATGTTGATGAAACGCAACGGGGCCGTCATTCCCCTGACCAATGGACGGGAGGAATTGGACGTGCTCGAACATGCCGCCGCGATCGATACGCCGATGCGGGCCGACGCCTTCGCGTTGAGCCCTGAGGAGAAGATCCAGCGCATTGAGCGGCACTTCCGCGGCATCATGGAAACCTTGGGGATGGACCTTGCGGATGACAGTCTGCAAGGCACTCCGAAGCGCGTGGCCAAGATGTACGTGAACGAGGTGTTCAACGGTCTTGATCCGGAGAACCGGCCGGCACCGACGCTCTTCGCCAACAAGTTCGGCTACAAGGGCATGCTGGTGGAGCGCGACATCACTGTACACAGCTTCTGCGAGCATCACTTCGTGCCCATCATCGGTCGCGCTACGGTGGCCTACTTCAGCAGCGGACAGGTGATCGGCTTGAGCAAGCTGGACCGCATCGTGAAATACTACGCTGCGCGGCCACAAGTACAAGAACGCCTCACCGAGCAGATCGCCGCAGAGCTGAAGCGTGTGTTGCAGACCGAAGATGTTGCCGTTGTCATCGACGCCGAGCACATGTGCGTAAAGCTGCGTGGCGTGAAGGATGAGTGCAGCAGCACGTTGACCGCGCATTACAGCGGGCGGTTCGAAGAGGCGGAGGTGCGCACGGAATTCTTGAGTTACATGAAGAAGTGAGAGGGAGCGAAAGTGAGAGGGTGAGAGGGTGAAAGCGTGAGGGTGTTCCAGATCCATGGAGGTTGGCGGGAAGATGCTTCAGCGCCGATCGCTGTGGGTAGGCGGAAGAACAGCCGAAGGATGAACGAACGGCCGTAACCCTCAAGGGCCGTAACACGCGGGAGGTGACGAACAGAACGGACCCGGGGTTGGGACGCCTTGGCACGATCAACTGAACACGTCGACAGCAAGTGAACATGAAACCACGCATCAGCATCCACTGGTTCAGGCGCGACCTACGGCTGGCGGACAACCATGGGTATTTCCGCGCGTTGAGCGATCACGGTGATGTGGTGCCCTTGTTCATTTTCGATACGGCGATCCTGGACAAGTTGGAGAACAAGCACGACCGGCGGGTGGACTTCATCCACCGGGCGTTGCAGGGCATGCAGGCCGAACTGGTGGAACAGGGTTCATCGTTGGTGGTGGAGCATGGCGAGCCGGTGGAGGTGTGGAAGCGGCTGCTGGAGCGCTTCGACATAATGGCGGTCACCACCAACCATGACCATGAACCCTATGCCATTGCGCGTGACAAGGCGGTCGCTGAACTGCTGGCCTCGCATGGCGTGCCGTTCCACAGCTACAAGGACATCAGCATCTTCGAGCGCAGCGAGGTGGTGAAGGACAACGGCGGACCCTACACGGTGTACATGCGCAAGTGGCGCACGCTTTTCGACCCGCAGATGGCCCAGGCGTATGAGAGCGAAGCGCTGCTGCACCGGTCCTGGCGCTCGGAGCCGCTGCCATTGCCCACCTTGGCCTCACTGGGATTCCAGCCCACCGACCTACAGGCCCCACCGCTCACCCTGAGCGAAGCGCTGCTGAAGCACTACGCGGAGACCCGCGACATCCCCAGCGTGGAGGGCACGAGCCGGATGAGCACACATCTCCGCTTTGGAACAGTGAGCGTGCGCGAGCTGGTGCGGCGGAGCATGAACGCCAGTCCGAAGTACCTCAACGAGCTCATCTGGCGGGAATTCTACATGCAGATCCTGTGGCATTTCCCGCAGCATGAAAAGGCCTTCAAGCCTGCATATGACCGCATCCAATGGCGACATGACGAAGGCGACTTCGCGCGGTGGAAGGAGGGGCGTACCGGCTATCCTTTGGTGGATGCTGGGATGCGCGAACTGAACGCCACAGGCCTGATGCATAACCGTGTGCGCATGGTGGTGGCCAGCTTCCTCACGAAACACCTGCTGCTGGACTGGCGGTTGGGCGAGGCCTGGTTCGCGGAGCAGCTGCTGGACTTCGAGCTGAGCAGTAACAATGGCGGGTGGCAATGGGCCTCGGGTTCGGGATGTGACGCCGCACCGTACTTCCGGGTGTTCAATCCACGCCTACAGCTGGAGAAGTTCGATCCTGCGTTAAAGTATGTGAAGAAATGGGTGCCGGAGTACGGATCGGCAAACTATGTGCAGCCCATGGTCGTTCACGAAATGGCACGCGCAAGAGCACTACAGACCTACAAGGAAGGACTGGAAGGTTCCGCAGCCAGCACACAACGTCAAACCCAACTTTTCGCATAACCATGCCACGCAAGAAAAAAGCCATCATCCTGAGCCAGCCTGTAAAAGAAGGCATCAAGGCCATCAAAGTGCGTCTCGATGCGCGCACCATCATCACCGTAGCGAGCCAAAAGGCGCTTGAGTTCTGGCGTCAGCGCTACCCGAAGATGGAGGTCATCGGCTGATCATGGCACAGCACGTTCTCGAGCGTTCGCAGTTCCTGCCGATCAGCTTGGAGGAGGCGTGGTCCTTCTTCAGCACACCAAAGAACTTGGCGCGCATCACCCCGCCCGACATGGGCTTTGTGATCCGCGAGCCGTTCGACAATGCTCCTACGTATGCCGGGCAGCGGATCACGTACACGGTGAAACCGTTGCTCGGCATTCCGCTTACCTGGGTGACCTTGATCGCGGACGTGGAGGCGCCGCGTCGTTTCGTGGACACGCAGTTGAAAGGTCCTTACAAACGCTGGTGGCACTTGCACACGTTCGAAGCCGTGGAGGGCGGTGTGATGATGCGCGACCGAGTGGAGTACGAGCTGCCCATGGGACCATTGGGTGAACTCGCTCACGGTATCTTTGTCAAGCAGCGGCTGGAGCATATTTTCGACTACCGCCTCAAAACCTTGGAAAAGCTGTTCCCGGGTGCGGGTCGAACCAAGTGATGCCAGCGCCTGTTCGAAGCACATGAGCATCTGGGTCAATCTTGGTATCGTTCTGGGTACCGCTTTCATCATGGAATTCGTGGCATGGGCCACGCACAAGTATGTCATGCACGGCTTCCTTTGGATGCTGCATGCGGATCATCACAAGAAGGACCATTACGGCTTTCTGGAGCGCAACGACGCCTTCTTCCTCATCTTCGCCATTCCCTCGATGATCTTGTTCATCGTAGGGAGTTTGAAGGGTCTGCATACGCCCTACTTGTGGATCGGGCTGGGCATCCTGATCTACGGCCTGCTCTACTTCTTCGTACACGAGGTGTTCATCCACCAGCGCATCAAGTGGCTGCGCAACACCAACAACGCGTATTTCCTGGCCATCCGTCGGGCGCACAAGGTGCATCACAAGCACCTGGGCAAGGAGCACGGGGAGTGCTTCGGCATGCTCATCGTGCCCTGGAAGTACTACCGCGAAGCACGCCAGAAGTTGGCCGAGCAACGCACGCGCTGATCACTCTGCTGGCACGTGGCACGCCGCTGCGGCAGCGTTCGCCTTGGGCAATGCAGGGCTCAGGTAAGGAATTCCGAGGTCCATCCCACGCGCAATGAACAGCACGGCCATCACGGCGTACGCCACTGGCGTGAGCTTGCGCAGCTGTGCGCGGAAGGCCCCGTTCAGCGCACTCGCCCCCAGCTTCAGGCCCATTAACAACGGCCAGGTGCCCAACCCGAACGCGCTCATGAACAGCGCGGCCTCAGCGACGGACACTTGTGCCACGGCACCCGCCAAGGCCAGATAGACCATGCCACACGGCAGCAGGCCGTTGAGCACACCGGTGAAGAAGAGCGCTTCAGGAGCCGTACGCTTCAGGTGGCGGGCCATGAGCGACTGCAGGCGCATGACGAGTCGGGCGGGGGCCTGTGGCAAAGGGAAGCGGGAAAGGATGCGCGGTGCCAAAAGCCCCAGCAAGATGAGCGCTCCCAGAGCGATGGACACCACCTGTTGCAGACCCGCAAGCTGCAAGCCCCTGCCGAAGACCCCCATCGCCGCGCCAAGCAGGGTGTAGGTGAGCACGCGGCCACTGTTCAGGATGAGTGCGCTGCGCAGACGCACCAAGGGACCGCCCGGAGGCGAAGGCACCGCCAACGCCAGGGGCCCGCACATACCCAGGCAATGGACACTGCTGAGCAGGCCCAGCACAAAGGCCGGTGCCAGCACGGTGATCATGGCACGTAGATACGGTCGCGGTGCAGGTAGGATACGCCTTCCACGGACCATTCCACCACCACATTGTACGCGCCTTTGAGGCGATCGCTGGTGGGGATGAGCATGTGCCGATCGGCATCGAGCAATTGGTCATCGGCGCGCTGGTCGGAAGGGCGTTGAAGCTGCACGGAACCTGTGACGGCCTTGCCTTGGGTCCATGCGGGGAACTGCAGGGAAAGGCCAGCCTCGGTGGACGTGAGCGTGAGGTCTTCGCTGAGCGCGGCACTACGGTTCAGCTTATCGATCTGCTGCTGATAGGCGAGCTCCTGTTCGTAGTAGTTCTCGGCCACCAGCTCCTCCTGGTTGCTGGCGGCGCGGATCATGAAGGAGGTCATGAGCAGCACAAAGCCGGTCATGAAG